>DAHUZG010000079.1 GCA_027306715.1 Acidimicrobiaceae bacterium | reverse complement strand
CGGGGCGAGCGTGGTGCTCGGGGCGAGCGTGGTGCTCGGGGCGAGCGTGGTGCTCGGGGCGAGCGTGGTGCTCGGGGCGAGCGTGGTGGTCGGGCTAATGGATCCGGCTGGCCCGACGGCGTCGAGAGCGAGCGTGCCGCGCGCACCCCCGCCGTTCTCGATCTGCATCCCGACGAAGCGCAGGCCCCTGCTGAGCGACGGCATCCTCCAGTCGATCGTCGTCCAGACGCCCGAGGCAGGGTGGAACGTCCCGCCCCAGTCGACGTCCCAGCTTCCGTCCTCGGCGAAGGGCTCGATGGCCACGTGGAGCCCCGCCGGCTCATACACGTGGTAGACGATCACCGTCCCCGGCGTGTAGCCGGTGAGGCCGCCAGGCGACATGATGGCTGGATTGTCGGCTCCAGTGAGCGCGACAGCGAGCGATTCCTTCCCGCTGTACGCATGCCCGGTCGTGAGGCCGACGGTAGCTCGACCGTATTCCATCGACCATCCCTGCTCGGAGCCCTCGAAGTTGAAGAAGCTCGAGTCGACCGGAGCGACGGCCTTGACCACCTTGACCGAACGCGACGGTAGATGCCGGCTCGTGCTGGGGGTCGCGGCGCCGGCGCTGACGATCCCCGCCGCACCGATCGCCAAGCCGGCGGTCGCCGCAGCGAGGGCGGGCCGGTACCCGCGCCGCCGGGTCACGCCTGCCGTCCTGGCCCGACACCTGTCCCCCGATTCCCACTCTGCCGAGGACGCTGTCACATGTCGCCCGCTACTGGCTAGGTCACCCGCGCGTTCGGGCACTGGGGATCGTTCCTTCTGGGCCACATGGGCAGCCGGACTTCAGGAGTCCCTCTTCGGCCAATTCGCACAGCTCCTGTGATCGGCGGCACAGAGGCGACCGGCGCGCCCGCTGTCGGACAAGGTCACCTCCGCCTTGCTCTCATCGCACTAGAAGTTCAACGACAAGCAACTCGCATCACGTAGATCGTTGATATCTGTCAACAGCTGGTGACGACTTCGAAGGCTTGACCTGACCTGAACGGCGCGCGCGGTCTCCCATCGACAGGAGACGGCGCGCGGGCGATCCGGCGCCGGCCTCTGTTTCGCGCGAGGTCCCGCGCGAACTGCTCGCTCATGTTGCACGTGTTGATCAGTCGCTCTGTTGCCCCAGCGCGAAGGCAGACCCAGCTGGCGGGCAGAGGCTCAGCAAAGGACAGACCGAGCTGAGGACAGGACGGCTCGAGGCATCACCGAGGGCCGAGTCGCCCGCAGCTCGGCGAGGACGCTTCGCTCGGGGATGCTGCGCTGGTGCGACCCGATCGCCCCGGTGGTCGCTGCAACCCTGCGGTCCCCCTCGGCACTGGCGCGCTATCGAGGACGGTGTCGCGTGCCGCCGGGCCACGTCAGCGCCGAGACAGCGGCCACCGGCGCGCCTCCACCACCTGTACGAGGGGGATCGCCCGATCTGCGGTTCGGGCTCGACGCCCGTGTGCGCACACTCAGGTGGGTGCCCAGCCACGCTGCCTCGGCACCCGGGCTGCTCACCGCCACCGGCCTCGTCCCGATCGACGACGAGCCCGTCGAATGGCGCCGGGTCGCGGCGCCGGCACAAAGCCGCCGGGAGATCGACCGACACGACCGAGAGGAGCGGTGATGGACGACGAGATCCGACAGGTGCTCGCCGAGCAGGGCAAGCTCGCTGTGGAGGTGAGCACGATCGGAGACGACGACGACCTCTACCGGGCAGGGCTGACCTCGCACGCCAGCATCAACCTGATGCTCGGCCTGGAGGATGCCTTCGACGTCGAGTTTCCCCAGCACATGCTGCGGAAGAAGACGTTCGAGACCATCTCCTCGATCCGCCTCGCGCTGAGCGAGCTCACCGGGACGCCTGTTCGATGACCCCAGCCACAGCGACCCCAGCCACAGCGATCGAGCAGGAAGCGCCCGCTCAGGAGGAACCGGTGATCGAGCCCCGCCTGAGCTGGCGAGTCGACGGCGCCGCGGGCACCGACCAGCTCGCCAGCGCCGAGCGCATCGCCGCGTCTGTGGTCGGGCCGGCTGCTGCCGACGTCGACCGTGATGCCCGCTTCCCCAAGGAGGCGATCGAGGCGATGCGTGCCGAGCGGCTGCTCTCGGTGCTCGTGCCGCAGCGCCTTGGAGGTGCAGGGTCGACCTTCTCGCAAGTGGCGGCCATCGTCGAGGTGCTCGGTCGGCAGTGTGCCTCGACGGCGATGATCTACGCCATGCACCAGATCCAGGTCGCCTGCCTGGTGCGGCATGGCTCGGCCGAGATCGACGACTTCCTACGCGACGAGGTGGTCGGGCGCCAGGCCCTCCTCGCCTCGGCGACGACCGAGGCGGGCATCGGCGGCGACGTCCGCACCAGCTCGTGCGCCGTCGAGGCGGGGGCCGAGGGCGACGGGTTCGTCCTGCGGAAGAACGCGCCCGTCATCTCCTACGGCCAGTACGCCGACGCCATCCTCGTGACTGCTCGCCGCTGCCCCGAGAGCCCGCCGAGCGACCAGGTCCTCGTCCTCTGCCGGCGCCGGCAGCTCAACCTCGAGCCGACGTCGGGCTGGGACACGCTCGGCTTCCGGGGCACCTGCAGCCCCGGGTTCCTGATCGAGGCGAGCGGGCCGCTCTCGGCGATCCTTCCCCAGCCCTACGCCGACATCTCCGCCCGCACGATGCTCCCCGTCTCGCACCTGCTCTGGAGCCACGTCTGGCTCGGGATCGCCGGGGCGGCCGTCTCGGTCGCCCACTCCCACGTCCGAAACGAGGCGCGCAAGAAGCCGGGCACGCTGCCGCCGGCGGCGATCGCGCTCGCCGAGCTCGTCGCTCAGCACCTCGAGCTCGCCGCTCTTACCCGCGACGCAGCCGCGCGCTACGAGTCCGCTTCGGCAGACACCGAGGTCATGGGCGCTCTCCCGTTCGCGATCGCGATGAACCTTCTCAAGGTCTCCGCCTCGACAAAGGTCGTCGACATCGTCACCCGGGCGATGCGGATCTGTGGCATGGCCGCCTACCGCGAGGACTCCTCGGAGACGCTTGGCCGGCTGCTGCGCGACGCCCACGGGGCAGCGCTCATGGTGAACAACGACCGGATCCTCAACAACAGCGCGCAGATGCTGCTCGTCTCGAAAGAGGGGCTGTCGTGACGGCTCCCGCGGGCGTGGGCGTGAGCCTCGGCGACTTCTCCGTCGACGATCTCGAGACCAGCCGTCGGGAATTCCGCCAGCAGCTGTTCGACGCCGGCTTCCTCGTGCCGACCGGCGTCGACGGCCTGTATCTGCGCGACGAGCGTTTCGAGCAGATCGCCCGGGCGATCGACGCCGTCGTCAGTCGCAGCTGTGCCGGTGAGGTCGGGCGCACCTATCACTTCCCCCTTGTCATGGCGCGCTCGGTGCTCGAGGCGACCGACTACGTCCGCTCGTTCCCCCAGCTCGCCGGGATCGTCAACTCCTTCGACGGCGGCGACCGTGAGCACCGCCGGCTGCTCGGAGCAATCGACAAAGACGGCGACTGGCCACAGCTGATGGCACCGACCGACCTCGGCCTCTGCTCGGCGGCCTGCCACCCGCTCTACCCCCCTCAGCAGGGCCGCCTGCCGGCGAGGGGGCGCGTCGTCGAGGTCTACGGCCAGGTGTTCCGCCACGAGCCGAGCGTGGACCCGGCGCGCATGCAGGTCTTCCGCCAGCACGAGGTCGTCTACCTCGGCGACGCAGACGGCGCCCGGCACCACCGCGACCGCTGGGTCGAACGCGGCCTCGAGATCCACCACCGCCTCCGCCTCGATATCGAGGCGGAGATCGCCAACGACCCGTTCTTCGGGCGGACCGGCGAGGTGCTCGCCGCCGGGCAGCGCGCCGAGGTGCTGAAGGTCGAGCTCGTGTGCCCGATCTGCTCGTTCGACGAGCCGACGGCGATCACCTCGGCGAACTGCCACCTCGACCACTTCGGCGCCGCGTTCGGGATCGAGACCTCTGACGGGGACGTCGCCCACAGCGCCTGTGTCGGCTTCGGCATCGAGCGCATCGCCCTGGCGCTGCTTCACACCCACGGGCTCGAGCCGTCCAGGTGGCCGGCCGCCGTCCGCGACTCCCTCGCCTGGTGAGGCCATGACCATGGCGCGGGCCTCGCTCCACCCGGCGAGCTACCAGCCGCACCGGCTGCACGCCTCGGAGCGCATCTGGGCAGAGACGAACTGCTACGTCGACCTCTGGATCGAGCTGCTGCATGCCCTCGGCCTCGAGCCGTTGGCGTGCGGGGCTTTCAGCCTGAGCACCGACTTCGAGGGCGACCAGTGGACCTTCTTCAAGGCGCCCCCGGAGGACCTGCGATCGCTTTACGGCATCGAGGTAGCCGAGATGAACGTCTGGCGTGCGCTCGCAGACCATGTCGCCGAGCAGCTCGCCCTCGGCCGGCTGCTCACCATCGAGGCAGATGCCTGGTACCTGCCCGACACGCACGGCGTCTCCTATCGTCTGGCGCACCAGAAGACCACCATCGTGCCCGTCGTGCTCGACCTCGCCGCCGCCACGATGCGCTACTTCCACAACGCCGGCTACTACGAGCTCGGTGGCGAGGACCTCGACCGGGTGCTGCGCCGCGGCGCAGACGCAGCCGACCTGCCTCCTTATGTCGAGCTCGTCCGGCTCGAGCGGGTGCGGGCGCTTCCCGAGGACGAGCTCGTGGAGCGCGCCTCCGCACTCGCCGGCGAGCACCTGGCGCGCCGGCCGCTCGACAACCCCGTCGCCCGGCTCGCCAAGCGGATCGAGTCCGACCTCGACTGGATCGCAGCCGGTGACCTCGAGCGGTTCCACGGCTACGCCTTCGGCACCTGCAGGCAGTGCGGGGCGAGCGCCGAGCTGGCGGCCGACTTCCTCGAGTGGCTCGAGGGGCACGCCCGGCGCGGGATGAGCGGTGCGGCGGCATCTCTTCGCGAGGTCGCCGAGCGCGCCAAGACGGTCCAGTTCGGCCTCGCCCGCATCGCCGCCGGCCGGCGATTCGACCTCGCCGGCGAGCTTGCCGCCGCCTGCTCGGCCTGGGAGCGAGCCTTCGACGAGCTCGCGGCGCGTTACGGCTGATCAGCGGCGGCGCGCAACGCGCGCAACGCCCGCGGCGTTGCGGCGTCCGGCGCCGCGGCGTCCGGGGTCGCCGCCAGGACCCTCAGGGGGAAGGCAGGAATGATGCAGCAGCCCGCCACAACGGCGCTCGACAAGGGCCCTAAAGGCCGCGGCGCCGGCGCCCCGGCGGCGCCGACCGCGCCCACCCCGGCGCCGGCGAGCGGCGGGGCCGACCTGTTGGTTGGCTGCAGCTGGTGGTGCATGCCGACCTCGCCGGGGGCGGCGGCGCCTCCGGGCACCCTCAGCGGGATCCTCGAGCGCTACCGGGCGGCGGTGCCGGGAACGGTCGCCGCGGCGTTGCGGTCTGCAGGCGTCGCCGGCTGGCGCGAGCGTGACCTCGACGGCGAGGACTGGTGGTTCGTCACCACCGTGGAGGTCCCCCCCGGGCTGGACCGGCCGCTGCTGCTCGAGCTGGACGGCGTCGCCACCTTCGCTTCGGTGTTCTGGAACGGCGAGCTCGTCGTTGAAGGCTCGAGCATGTTCGTCCCCCTGGTGGCGCGCCTCGAGCGGCTGGCGCAGCGCAATGAGCTGGCGATCTGCTGCCGGGCGCTCACACCCCGGATCTCCCGTCGCGCGGGCCGCGGTCGCTGGCGGAACACCCTTGTCGAGCGCCAAGGGCTGCGCGCCGTGCGCACGACCCTTCTCGGGAGGATCAACGGGTGGGCCTTCGGGGCGGCGCCGGTCGGGCCGTGGCGGCCGGTCCGGCTCCGACCGGCGGACGAGCCCCGGCTCGAGCTGCGACGGCTTGTCTGCCGTCTCGAGCGCCATCGCGGCGAGATCCTCGGCGAGCTGGAACGCTGCGACGGCGAGGTGCCTGACAAGAGCGGCGGGCGGCGCAGGATCGACCTCGTCCACGGCGGCGCCGGGCGCACCGAGGGGGGCGACCGGGGCGGCGGGGAAAGCGACGGCGACGGCCTCGTCGAGCTCGAGGCCGTTCTCCACGGCCTGCCGGGGGCCGACCGGGAGGGAGCCGAGCTGCGCGTCGGCGGCGCCGCCGTCCTTGCCACGCTCGAGCCCGCACAGACCCCGGGGAGCTGGCTTCTCAGTGCGAGCCTGCGCCTGCCGGCGGTGTCGGCGTGGTGGCCCCACACCCACGGCGGCCAGGCCCGCTACGAGGCGAGCGTAGGCGTCGGCGGCACCGAGCTGTCGCTCGGCACGGTCGGCTTCCGCTCGATCGAGGCCGACCGCAGCGATGGCGGGTTCACCCTCGTCGTCAACGGCGTCCCCCTTTTCGCCCGCGGCGTCTGCTGGATGCCGCCCGACCCGGTCGCGCTCGACGCCGGGCCGGAGGCGGTCCGCGCCGCCGTCGAGCTCCTGCGCGAGGCGAACTGCAACCTCGTCCGGCTGCCCGGGACCACCGTCTACGAGTCCGACCACTTCTTCACCGCCTGCGACGAGCTCGGATTGCTGGTCTGGCAGGACTGCATGCTCGCCAACCTCGACCCACCGGAGGACGAGGCCTTCACTGCACTGCTCGAGGCTGAGCTCACCACCGCCCTCCGGGCGGCGGCGAGCCATCCCTGCCTCGCCGTCGTCTGCGGCGGGAGCGAGATCGAGCAGCAGGCGGCGATGTCGGGCCTCTCCCCGGCGGCGTGGCGCTCGACGGTGCTCGACGAGCTCGTCCCGCGCCTGGCTGCCGAGCTGGCACCGGGAGTTCCCTACGTGACGTCGACCCCGACCGGTGGGTCGCTGCCGTTCCGGCCCGGCGCCGGCGTCGCCCACTACTTCGGCGTCGGTGCCTACCTCCGCCCGCTCGAGGACGCCCGCCGCGCCGGGGTGCGGTTCGCCGCCGAGTGTCTCGCCTTCTCGACCCCGCCCGAGCCCGAGACCGTCGACGAGCAGTTCGGCGGCCCGAGCGCCGCCGGGCACCGCCCGGACTGGAAGGCGGGCGTGGCGCGTGACCCGGGGACTTCCTGGGACTTCGAGGACATCCGCGACCGCTACGTCGAGCGGCTCTTCGGCCTAGACGCCCGGACGCTTCGCTACACCGACCCGGCCCGCTCGCTCGAGCTCGGCAGAGCTGCCGTCGTCGAGTGCTTCGAGGCGGTGCTCTCGGAATGGCGCCGGCCCGGGTCGAGCTGCGCCGGCGCCGTCGTGCTTGCCGGGCGTGATCTCTGGCCGGGCGCCGGATGGGGCGTCGTCGACTCCGCCGGGCGCCCTAAGGCCCCCTGGTTCGCGCTGAGGCGCGCCTTTGCCCCGGTCGCCTTGCTCGCCACCGACGAGGGACTGAACGGCTGGAGGCTGCACGTCTGCAACGACGCCGCGACGCCGCTCTCCGGCACGCTCGAGGTGGCGCTCTACCGCGACGGCGAGATCCTCGTCGAGAAGGCAGAGCTGCCGGTCGAGGTGCCGGAGCGCGCGGGCATCTCGCTCGACGCGGCGACGGTGCTCGACGGCTTCCGCGACGTCACCTACGCCTACCGCTTCGGACCGCCGGGCCACGACGTCGCCGTCGCCGAGCTTCGCGACAGCGGGGGTGAGGCGCTCTCCGAGGCCGTGCTGTTGCCGCTCGGCGGCGGGCGTCGTGTCGAGGCCGACCTCGGGCTGCGGGCGGCGGCGAGCTGGACCGGGACGGGGTGGGTGCTCGAATGCAGCAGCCGCCGTCTCGCCGAGCGGGTGGCGATCTCACTCGACGGCTTCCAGCCGCTCGACTCATGGTTCCACCTCGTACCGGGGCGCACGCGGCGGGTCCTTGTGCGCCCGCTCGTCGGCGTCACGGCGGACCCTGCAGCGCCCCCACGCGGCGAGCTGCGGGCCCTCAACCTCGCCTGGCCGGCACGCGTCGGCGTCTGACCGGCGGCGGGTGCGGAGCTGACGGCAGGGGTGCTGGCAGCAGAGGCGACAGCGCCGGTGACAGCGCCGGTGACAGCGCCGGTGAGGGCGCCGGTGAGGGCCAAAGACCCGGTGGCGACTGACTTGGGGATCTCGCAGTCTTCTGCCGCCTACGCTGGTGCGAAAACGACGGCGCGGCCGAGTGCTGGGCGGCGCTTGATCGCCACCTGCCCGCGCCGCGGCGAGCCGGTGCTGGCGTGTCGGCCTGGCAGGACGGTGCAGAGGCGAGGAGCCAAGGTGGACGAGCAACCAGATCGAGTGACGGATGCGACGCCGCGCGAGCTGCCCGAGGAGCTGGCGCCCCCCAGCCCAGGCGAGCTGCCCGGGGAGCTGGCGCCCGCCAAGCCGACGCCCGCCGGCGAGGAGCGCGTCGAGCACACCCCGACACGGGCCAGCGGCTTCTGGGCGGCCGACGTCGCCGGCGTCGTGGTCCTCGTCGTGCTGCTCGTGTTCATCCTCGAGAACACCAAGCAGGTGAGCGTCACGCTGTTCGGCGCATCGTGGCGGGTACCGCTCGGCGTCTCGCTGCTCCTCGCCGCCGCCATCGGCGCCCTCGTCGTCGTCG
>DAHUZG010000069.1 GCA_027306715.1 Acidimicrobiaceae bacterium | reverse complement strand
GCAGCACGAGCAGCACGTCGTGATAGAGGGTCACCGAGACGTGGCGGGTGTCGAGCACCCCGCTCGCCAGACGAGACGGCGGGTCGTTGCTGATCAGCGCGTCGACGACGACGAACGTGATCGCCGCCGCGCACGGGCCGGCGAACAGCCCGACGAGCCGCTCCTTGTCGTCGGTCCCCCGTGCGCGCTGCTCGAGCTCTTCGACACTGGCCGGTCGGGCCTCCGCCGCGCCTTCGCGAGGCGGCTTCAGCACGGCGCCCCGGAGCCGCTCCCCGAGCCGGGCGCGCTCTTCTCCGGTGGAGATCGTCAAGCGACTGCCGCGGCCCGACGGGGCGGCAAGGCGGCGGCGCACCCGTGAAGGCTAACGCCGCATCCTGGCGCCCGACGGGTCCCCAGCGGGTGGAGGCCGACCCGGGAGCTCACAGCGCGTCGGCGCCGTGCTCGCCTGTGCGGATCCGGACGACGTCCTCGACCGGCAGCACCCATACCTTGCCGTCGCCGATCGTGCCGGTGCGCGCCGCGGCCACGATGGTCTCGACGATCTCCGCGACCCGCGTCTCTTCGACGAGGACCTCGATGCAGATCTTCGGAACGAGGTCGATCTTGTACTCCGCTCCGCGGTAGGTCTCGGTGTGGCCGCCCTGGCGACCGAAGCCCTGCACCTCGGACAAGGTGAGTCCCTGCACGCCGGCAGCTTTCAAGGCGTCCTTCACCTCGTCGAGCTTGAACGGCTTGATGACGGCGACCACCAGCTTCATCGGGCCCCTCCCAGGGTTGCCGTCGTCAGCGAACGGCAGGTCACGGAGCTCGTCGACGACCGCTTCAGCACGACCACCTCAGCACGATCGCACCGGCGGCGGCGCCGCGAGCCAGCTTCTGGAACGCATCTCACTCCTCGTCGGCATCAGGCGTCCGACACAGGCGTCCGACAAGGGCGCCTCGGTTGGGCAGGCTACGAAACGCCCGTTTCGCCGTCGTGGCCTCGCTGCTAAGCGCGTGTTTCCCGTCGGTGAACGCCGTGTGAACGGGTTCGTGAAGACGCCGCCGCCGCTGTCGGCGCGCAAGGGGTGGCTGTTCAGCCGGCCTGCCGGCGCACCGCCTCGGCGGCGGCCTCGGCCGCCTCGGGGTCGCCGAGGTAGCGGGCGGAGCGCACCGCCAGGTCGGCGTCGAGCTCGTAGAGGCGCGGGATCCCCGTCGGGATGTCGAGGCCGGCGATCTCGTCGTCGGCGATCGACTCGAGGTGCTTGACAAGCGCCCGCAAGCTGTTGCCGTGGGCGACGACGAACGCCGTGCGGCCCGCCATCAGCTGCGGGGCGATGGCGTCCTCCCAGTACGGGAGGAGGCGGCGGACGACGTCGGCGAGGCACTCGCTCGCCGGCAGGGCGTTGCGCGGCACGCCGGCGTAGCGAGGGTCGTGGCGAGGAGGGTTCGGGTCCTCGAGCGAGACCGGCGGTGGTGGCACGTCGTAGCTTCGGCGCCAGAGGGCGAGCTGCTCGGGCCCGTGCTCGGCCGAGACCTTCTTCTTGTCGAGCCCCTGCAGCGCCCCGTAGTGCCTCTCGTTGAGCCTCCAGTGACGGTAGACCGGCAGGTAGCTGCGGCCGGCTGCGGCCAGGGCGAGGTTGGCGCTGCGCACGGCGCGGGTGAGGACCGAGGTGAAGACGACGTCGGGCTCGAGCCCCTCCTCCTCGGCGACGAGCACGCCCGCCCGGCGCGCCTCCTCCTCGCCCGCCGGCGAGAGGTCGACGTCGACCCAGCCGGTGAACAGGTTCTCCCGGTTCCAAGCGCTCTCACCGTGGCGGAGAAGGACGAGTCTCGGCACGCGTCCACCGTACCTGGCGAGAGGGCGCGGCCGGGGAGGGCGCGCCGCGGCGCGCGAGACAGGAAACCGGAGCGTCTTTCTCCGGCAACCTGCCGTTCATGTGCGCTGCGTAGCATGACGTCGATGGCCAGCTTCGTGCTGCGGGTCTGGCTCGCCGACCGCCCCGGGGCGCTCGGTGCCGTTGCCGGACGCATCGGTGCCGTGGGCGGTGACGTCACCGGGATCGACATCCTCGAGCGCGGGGACGACCGCGTCATCGACGAGCTCACCGTCGACCTGCCGAGCGACGAGCTGATCCCGCTCATGCTCGCCAAGATCGGCGAGCTCGATGCGGTCGACGTCGAGGACGTCCGCCAGGTCGTCGCCGGGCTGCCTCACCCGCTCGCCGACGCCCTCGAGGTCGCCGCCGACCTGACAGCGGCGCGAGTGGTCGGCGAGCTGTTCGAGCACCTCGTCGAAGGAGTCGACCGGGCCTTCTCGGCGGAATGGTCGGCTGTCGTCAACGTCGAAGGTCCGGCGCTTCTCGCCGCCTCGTCCGACGCGCCGCCGGCCCCGTGGATCGAGGCCTTCGTCACCGGGACCCGCTCCGCCGCTCCGGAGAAGGGCTCCGCGGCCTCGGCACGCGACGTCGTCTGGGCCCCGCTCGACGTCTCGGGCCTGGCGCTGCTCGCCGGACGGACGGGGCGCCCGTTTCGTGCCCGGGAGCGCCGGCAGCTGGCGACGCTCGCCCGCATCGCCGACCTGCGCTGGCACGAGCTCGTGTCCCGTGAGGGCCTGCGCGCCCACCCCGCTGGGACGACCTGAGCACCGGGACGCCCCCCCCGAAGCCCCCGGGCTCCTTTCGAGGCCCCCCTCAAGAGCCTCGTCCTTCGCGTCCTCCCAGCTCAGGTGGCTCCCGGGTACTGGCTGGTGGCCCACCGCCGCTGCCTTCGGCATGACGCTGTTCCTTTCGCTCACGACCTTGACAATGTCGCGCTCAACTTCCTTATACTCATGGTCGAAGGCAGCAGCCGGGCAGGGTGCCCGGGCGCTGGATCGGAGGAACCCCCATGGCGAAGGCGGTCGGCATCGACCTCGGGACGACCAACTCGGTCGTCAGCGTTCTCGAGGGCGGCGAGCCCACGGTCATCCCCAATGCCGAAGGCAGTCGCACGACGCCGTCGGTCGTCGGGTTCGCCAAGTCCGGCGAGGTGCTCGTCGGCGAGGTCGCCAAGCGTCAGGCGATCACCAACCCCGAGCGGACGATCCGCTCGGTGAAGCGCCACATGGGCACCGGTTGGACGATCGACATCGACGGGAAGAAGTACACGCCCCAGGAGATCTCGGCCCGGATCCTGCAGAAGCTGAAGCGCGATGCGGAGTCCTTCCTCGGTGACACGATCAGCCAGGCGGTGATCACCGTCCCGGCGTACTTCGACGACGCCCAACGGACGGCGACCAAGGAGGCCGGCCAGATCGCCGGGCTCGAGGTGCTCCGGATCATCAACGAGCCGACGGCGGCCGCCCTGGCGTACGGCCTCGACAAGGAGGACAAGGACCGGACGGTGCTCGTGTTCGACCTCGGCGGCGGCACCTTCGACGTGTCGGTGCTCGAGAT
>DAHUZG010000058.1 GCA_027306715.1 Acidimicrobiaceae bacterium | reverse complement strand
ATCTCGTCGCGGATGCGGCGGAGCAGCGGCTCGATCCGCCCGGTGCCGAGGATCGAGTAGTCGACGTTGTAGGCGTTCGCCGGGGTGAGCTCCCGGTAACCGCGGCGCCACGCCTCCTCGTAGCTCTCCTCGAAGACGATGAACTCGAGCTCGGTCCCGGCGAGCCCGTGCAGGCCGTGCCCGGCGAGGCGATCGACCTGGGCCGACAGCACCTGGCGCGGCGAGGCGGCAACCGGGCTTCCGTCCTGCCATTGCACGTCGGCGAGGCAAAGAGCCGTCCCCGGCTGCCAAGGCACGAGCCGCAGGCTCGACAGGTCCGGACGCATCACGAAGTCGCCGTAGCCGCGCTCCCACGACGACATCGCGTAGCCTTCGACCGGCGACATCTCGACGTCCACGGCGAGCAGGTAGTTGCATGCCTCTGCCGCATGCGGCACCACGTCGCGCAGGAAATGGTCCGCCGCGTAGCGCTTTCCCTGGAGGCGACCCTGCATGTCGCAGATCGCCACGACCACGGTGTCGACCACCGCCTTTTCGACGAGCTCCTCGAGCTCGCCGAGGTCGAGCCGGCCCGCACCCGCGCCCACCTTCGTTCCCCGGACGGCCGGGCTAGCGCGCCGAAAGCGGCAGCTGGTCGATCTGCACCCGCGTACCGTTGCCGGCCGGCGCCCCGGCGTCAACTCCAACAGCGACGAGCTCGCCGACAGCCGGCGGCTCGACGGCACGCCCGACGTAGGCGAGGGCCACGGCCGAGCCGGTCCGCGGCGACCAGGCGGCGCTCGTGATCCTGCCGACGATCTTCCCCCCGACGGCGAGGCCGCTCCCGGCCAGCTGCGCGACCGCGGCGGCATCTGGCGCAGAGGGCGGGAGCAGGACCCCGCGCAGCCGGCGGGGGACGTTGGCGCCGCGGGCCTCGAGGCGGGCGACCAGCTCCTGGCCGGTGTAGCAGCCCTTGGTGAAGCTGGTCGTCGCCTCGACGATGCCCGCCTCGAAGGGGATCACCGAGCCGTCGAGCTCCTCGGGCGCCCTCGGGATCCCCGCCTCGATGCGCGCCGCCTCGAAGGCCGCCGGATCGCCTTCGGGAACGCCCTCGAGAGCTAGCAGGGCCCCGGCCGCCTCCGGGTGGTCGAGCCCGAGGAGGTCGACGCCGGCCGGTCCGCCCGGGAAGGGCGGGAGCGCCAGCACCGGCGCCCGCCTCGCCGGCTCGAGCCGGGCGAGGCGCGGGCCGCGCAGCTCGATCGCCGGCAGGCGCAGCTGCTCGAGGTCGGCCTTGACGCGCACCTTGAAGCGCCGCAGCCGCTCGAACAGCACATCGCCCTGCCCCACCTCGGTGTCGAGCAGGAAGACCTCGGGCTCGAGCGCGGTGACGCGAGCGAGCGCCTCGACCTTGCCTTGCACCGACAGCAGCAGGGTGAACCGGGACTCTCCGGGGGCGAGCGGGGCGAGATCCTGCGTGCACTGGCCCTGCAGGTACTCCCGCGCCGCCGGCCCGGCGACGCGGACGGCGTCGCGCTCCAGGCGGCGCTGCACGGCGCCCTCGAAGAACGCCCGGTAGGTCGCCTCGAGATCCAGCAGGTCCCCGCTCACCGCTCCGCCCGGCTCACCGCTCCGCCCGGCTCTCGTCCGCTCGCCCGGCGTCGCCCGCACGCTCGGCGGCGAGGCGGCGGGCGCCGGCCACGGCGGCGAGGATGGCCGCCGCCTTGCTCTGGCACTCGAGGTCCTCGGCCTCGGGGTCGCTGTCGGCGACGATCCCCGCCCCGGCCTGCACGCAGGCGCGGCCGTCCGGCCCGACGACGAGGGTCCTGATGGCGATCGCCGTGTCGAGGTTTCCCGAGAAGTCGAGGTAGCAGACGACCCCGGCGTAGGGGCCGCGCTTGGTCGGCTCCAGGTCGTCGATGATCTCCA
>DAHUZG010000055.1 GCA_027306715.1 Acidimicrobiaceae bacterium | reverse complement strand
TGACCCTCCGGTAGCCCTCCTCGAGGTACCCGGAGACAACCTCGAGGAGCTCGCCGACGGTTGGCATGATCCCGACCGACACCCCGGGCGTGACCCGATCGCCGCTGCCGCCGAGGTAGGACTGGAACGAGACGCCGCCCGCCCGGAGCTCGGCGTCGAGGACGGCCATCTCGAGCGTCGCCTTCGCCATCCGGTGCCCTGAGACGTCGCCCAGCAGGGACGGGACGTCCGCGGCGGCGAGCGAAGGCGCCGCGAAGAGGCGGGGGAGGAGGAAGTCGACCATCACGAGCCAGGCTGCCGCGACGAACTCGGAGGAGTAGAGGGGTTCGGTCGACGCGACGCATTCGCCCCAGCCGTCTCCCTCGTTCGTCCTGGCACGCACGAGGAGCGCCTCGCGCACGTAGTCGGTCCCGAAAGACGTCCGGAACGGCCGCACGAGTGGCAACTCGACCGTGCGCAACTCGACTGCTTCGAGCTTCATGTGCTCATCGCCTCCTCGAGAACGTACGAGCCCGAGCCGTCGAGGCCGAGCACCTTCCAACCGGCGACCATCGCATCGCCCAGTGCGTGGCGCAATTCGAGGCGCCACTTCGTCGACTCGCCCGAGCCCGCACGCCTGATGGCCACTATGTCCTCCGGCGTCGGGACCACCGAGACAGCACCGACCCCGCTCGGGTGCGGCTCGGCCGGGATGCCGTCTGCCGCCTTCACGACGGCGTCGTCCAGCAGGTGCCAGCGCACGAGAAGACGGTCGCTTTCATCGCCGGCGTTCAGCACGTCCTGCATCTCCCCGTAGACGTTCTCGACGTAGGCCTCCGCCCGCGCGCCGAGACGCCGCAGGTTGAACACGGCGTTGCTCCTCACGAGGGGGTCGAAGGTCCAGGACACGACGCCTATGTCGCGCCCGAGCGCCCAGGCGCGCTGATAGAGCTTGAGCGCCCGGCCGATGCCCGAGTGCCGCCGGTCGGCCTCTACCCCGGTCACATGCGAATGGAGCTCCCGGTGCTCCGCCACGGCCATCCAACCGACGGAGACGCCGAGCAGCGCACCACCTCCGCCGAAAGCGCCGGCAAGGAAGTTGCCCGAGAGCGAGAGAGCCACGAGCACGTCGTCCGGCACGGGCGAGTCGGTGGCGGGCGACGACCACACGCGGCCGAGGAAGCGCCCCGCCTCGTGCAGCTCCGCATGCCCCGAGAGCACCCGGATCTCGGTGCCCGCCCGTGCTGCCGCGGCTGCCGCCTGCCGAGAGGCCTGCGCCGTGTTGCGCGGGTAGTCGTCGCGCTCCGGTTCTCTCACCATCAGCCAACCTACGCGCTGGCCGACCCATGCCGCGCAGTACCTTCTTCGCCGTGGCGTCCTCGAGCACACCCGGGACGGCCCCGGACGTGGCCGCGCTCATCTTGCGGCTGGGGCTCGGACCGATGGTGATGGCGCACGGCGCGAACAAGGTGTGGGGCGGCGGCAAGCTCCCCGGTACGACTGGGTGGTTCGAGGCTCTGGGGCTGCGTCCCGCCTGGCTGCACGCCCGCCTCGCCGCTGCGGTCGAGCTCGCCTCAGGTGCCCTCCTCACGCTCGGTGCCGCCTGCCCGCTGCCCGAGTCGGCCGTGATCGGCCTCATGGCCACGGCGGCGGCGACCGACCACCGCGGGAAGGGTTTCTTCGTGTTCAAGGGCGGCTTTGAGTACGTCGGGGTCGTCGCGCTCGCCTGCGCCGCTTTGGCCGACCTCGGTCACGGCCGGTGGTCGCTGGACGCTCTCGTCGGCAACCGCCGGAGCGGCCCGCTGTGGTCGGCTGCAGCAACCGCCGCCGGCGTCGGCGCAGCCGCGGCGCTCTTGAAGACGAGCTACCGGCCGGGCTCCCCGGAGAACGCCTGAGGGCTCAGGCGACGAGGGCGAGGCCGCGCACGACGAGCTCTGCCTCGGTCTTGCGGGCAGCGGAGACAGGCGCGCCGCAGACTGGGACAGGCAGCTCCCGGCCGACGGCGACCTCGGCCTCGAAAGCACGCGCCGAGTCGCCGGTCCCGACGATCAGGCGGAACCTCCCCCCGCCCAGCGCCTCGCCCCGCCTTGCCGCGGCGAGCAGGCCCCACCCCTCGAGTGCGAGCACTTCCCGCTCGATCGCCTGCACCTCCCGCGGACCGACACCGGCGCATCCCCTGTAGTGGCGAGCCGCCTCGGCGGGGTCGAGGGTCTCCCCGATGACGCCCGAGAGCAGCTCCCGGTCGAGGTTGGCCCAGAGGGTGCCGGCCGGCAGCAACAGAGCCGTTGGGGCGAACCGGTGCCCTCCCGTATGACTCGTCCGCCACCACCTCACACCGTCGCCGGGCCCGGGAGGACCCTCGGAGACCTCGGCCGCGAGGCGCGTGCCGAGGCTTCCACAGCAGCGGTCGCGCGAGCCGTGGCCGCAGACGAGCACCTCCGTCGCCCCGGCGTCGAGAGGGGAACCCGACCCGGGATCGCCGAGCAGCTCCCGGACAACCGCGGCCGCCTCCCGGGCGGGTGGCGTCTCTTCTCTCCCAGCGAAACCCGACCCGTTCCAACGGTAGACAGCCACACGCAGGCGGGTGCCGGCCGCGCCCGTCGCCGGCCGCGCGG
>DAHUZG010000248.1 GCA_027306715.1 Acidimicrobiaceae bacterium | reverse complement strand
GCCTCGCCGCGGCATCGGCACCTTGGCGCATAACGCCTCGCCGTCTCGTCATAGGTGTTGTGCGTCTTCCTTCCGACTCTCGTCAAGCCGGTGGTCACCGGACCAGAGTGCTCACCCACGGTCCGCCTGAGCATGCTCGCTCGTGTCGCCTTCGGGCGGGCATGGTAGCAAAATAGGTCTCCGGTGCCCCGGGCGGCTCTAGTCGAGAGCCGCCGGGTGGAGGACCCCGGCGGGGCGGGCCGAGAGCAGCCGCCTGCCCGAGAAGGCGACGACGACCGCGACGAGTCCGACGGCTCCGGCACTCAGCATGGCGAAACGGGTCCCCGCCGACTGCGCCAGCACTCCCCCGATCGCAGCCCCGGCGGCGGCGCCGAATTGGATCGCACTCGCCACCCAGCTGAAGGCCTCGACGGCCGCGCCTTCGGGTGCGAGCCGGCCGACGAGGGAGTAGATGCAGCTGAAGCCGGGCGCGATCGCCGTGCCGGCGACGAACAGGAGCGGGTAGAGGACACCGACCGCCGGTGCAGCCGCAAGAAGGGCGAAGCCCACCGAGCTCGCAGCCGTCAACCACACCACCGCCCGGGCGCCGCCCGCCGCCACGCGTCCGCCGATGGTGAGGCCGCCGACGAAGGAGCCGGCGCTCCAGACCATGAGCAGAAGACCTGCCTGGTGTGCCGCGTGGTGCTCTCCCGCGAACGCGACCACCACCACCTCGACCACGCCGATGCCGAGCAGGAGCAGCGCTGTCACGGCGACGAGGACGAGGAGCCCGCCAGATCTCGCCCGTGGCCGCTGGCCGGCCGTCGCCTCGTCGCGCGGTGCCGGTCGCAACGACGTCGCCCGCTGCGCGCTCACGGCCAGCGTCCCCACGAGGCCGATGGCCGCGCTCGCAGCGAGGGCGGCCGCCGGCGACACGAGGGCGCTCACCAGCGCCACGAGCGCCGGGCCGATCATGAACGTCACCTCCTGCAGGGTGGCGTCCACCGCATAGACATGGCTCAGCACGTCCTCGTCGACGAGGTTCCGCCACAGGCTGCGGACGGCGGGAGCGACCGGTGGGAGGCTGGCGCCGGTCGTGGCCGCGAGCGGGAAGACGAGTGCCAGCTCGCGCACCGGTACGACGGCCAGGAGGACGAGGCCCGTCGCATTCAGGATCCCCCCTCCTACGAGAACGGGCCGCCGCCCGACGCGGTCGGCCAACCTGCCGAGGAGCGGAGAGCCGATCCCGGTCCCGACGACGTAGGCGGCGGCGATCTCGCCGGCGCGGGCATACGAGCCGCTCGCGTGCACCACCCGGAGGATGATGGCGAGGTTGACCATCGCGACCGGAAGGCGCGCCACGAGCGAGGTCGCGAGCAACCACCCGACGCCGGGTGATCCCATCACCTTGCGGTAGCTGCCGCTTGCCACGGGAGGATTCTGGCTCAGGTCGCTCCTGGCATCGCGCTGACCTGACCGCCGGTCATTCGCTGACTTCGAGTCACGAGTCCGCCGGACCTCCGAGAACCCTTGACTTCTTGGCACGACAGGCAA
>DAHUZG010000045.1 GCA_027306715.1 Acidimicrobiaceae bacterium | reverse complement strand
ATCTCTTCCCGCTTGTCGGCCTCCTCGACCGACATCTCGCTCAGCGCAGCGGCAAAGGCGGACTCGACAAGGCCGTTGTCGGCGACGGTCGTCCCCGCCATGTCGAGACAGACGAGCTCGATGCCGCCGGGTCCGATGCCGGCCGGGCCGAACCGGCCGGGCCGATCGCCGCCCGCATCGGCGGCGGACGGCCGGCTTGGTGCACGGTTGTCGCTCAGGTGAAGGTCTCCTCGGCGATCGCCGGCGACAGGGTCATCCCCCGCCCGCCTGCTCCGGTGACGACCACGACCCCGGGCGCGACCTCCGCCCGGTAGTAGATCGAGCCGTCGACCGTCTGGCTGTACACCCCGGCCCAGCGTCGCTCGACCGTTGGCAGCGGGCCGAGCAGGTCGCTGGCGACGTCGAGCAGGCGTCGGTAGGGAGCCTCGTCGACGTCGAAGGGGAACGGCTCGTCGTAGCTGTGGGTGTCTCCGATGGTGAGGTGCCCGCTGCGTCGTTGCACGACGAGGAGCTGGCAGGACCACCTCGCGCCGAGGGCGTCTTGGGACTCGAGGCGATCACGTGGCGGCCCGGCGAAGGCAGGGTAGTAGCGCAGGGTATCGCCGTCGGCGAGCGCCGAGACGACCGACCCGGTGAACGGCTCGGTCTCGAGCATCTGCAGGCGGACGCGCCGCAGCGGAGCGCTCGCCAGCGCCTCCGCGAGGAAGCCGCCGGGGCTCGCGCCGGGGCAGCAGACGACGAGGTCGCCCTCGTACCAGGTGCCGGACGAGTCGCGCACGGCGTGGGGACGGTACTCGAGGACCGGCTTGGCACCGAGGAATGCGTAGCGGTCGGAGGCCTGCAGCAGCTCCCGGATCGCGCCGGGGACGAGCCGCGGCTCGACGACCGCGTCGTGCGGGCAGTGCAGCGCGCCGAGCAGACGCTCTTCGGTCGCTGCGCTTGCCAGCGCCGGGGACAAAGCGGCGGCCTCCTTGGCGCTGAGGAGGAGGAAGCCGCGCCCGACCGCGGCGGGAGACTCGCAGGCGAGCTCGAGCGCGGCAAGCTCGTCGGGGCGGCGGGCACAGGTGAGCGAGCCGGCGGCGCGAAAGCCGATCGCCGGGCAGCGACCGCCGAGCTCGGCCCACAGGGCGCGGGCGCGACGTGCCAGCTCGAGCTCGGCCCCGGTCTCTCGGCCGCTCACCCAGACGAGGCCGAAGTTCCGCACGGACGCCCCGCGTGGCGCGACGTCACGATCGAGCTGCACCACGTCGTAGCCACGTCGCACGCCCTGCAGCGCGTGCATCGACCCGATCACGCCGGCGCCGACGACGACGAGCCGCGGCCGGCCTGGCGTCATCGCACCGCTCGCGTGGTCAGGGCCGCGAGCACCGGGAACGGAGCCGGGACAACGAGCAGGGTGTCCCGGTCCGCGGTCGATCCGCGGCCGCGCGGCTCCTCGGGAGCCAGCCGCTGCTGCCAGGCGTTCGCCGCCAGCTCACGCGACCAGCCGGCGATGGTCAGAACGTCGCCCGGCGCGCCGCGGCGGGGGTCGAGATGTCCCGCGTGGTCGAGCAGCTCGCTGGCGATGAGCACGTCGCCGCTGTCCTCGTCGACGGCGATCTCCACGAGGCGTGACTGCTGCGGCCAGTCGATGAGCGAGCCGGTCGTCACCTGCCAGAAGCCGCCGGCCGGGGTCGTTACCGGGCTCACGGCGTGCACGTGGGTGTGCCCGTTGAAGTAGGCCACGATGTTGCCGAAGCGGCCGAGCAGCGTGAGGAGGTCGCCACCGAGCACACGCCTCCCGTTGTGCGAGTGGGGGTTCGTCAAGCTCTCGAGGCTGTGGTGCGAGGCGATGACGAACAGGCGGTCGTCGTTCCCGGTCTCGACCGCAGCGCCGGCGGCGTCGAGGTGGCGTGCGTGGCCGGCGACGAGCTCTGTCTCGAGCCACGCCAGCTGCTCAGCCGAGAGCGAGCCCTGCCAGCCGCCGTCGCGGTTGACGGTGTCGAGCACGACGAGGCGGATGATCCCGCCCAGACCGGCGTCGACGGCGTAGTGGGCGCGCCCTTCCGCCGCAGCCGCGGCGTCGAAGCCGTGACCGCGGGGCGAACCTGGCGAGGCGAGATGGGCGCCGATCCACTCCCTGGCCCCCACGAGGCGGCGCGAGCGGTCGAGGGTGACCTTGTGCAGCCGGGCTCCGAGCGAGGCCCAGGCCCCACCGGGCACCGGGCCGGAGGTGATGTTGCCGAACAAAGCCACAGGGTCGGCGATGGCCCGCAGCCCGACGGGCTTCTCGTCGCCGCCGGCGATCTCCTGCAGCAGCGGATCCGGCGGCTGGGTGCCGGCGAGCAGCGAGTCGTGATTGCCGTACACGGCGTACCAGGCCATCCCGAGCCCGCTGGCGCGGAAGGGCCGCCGGCAGTCGTCGAGCAGGCCGGGAACCGTCGGGAAGCCGTGACGGGAGCGGGGCAGGTCGTCCCGCTCGCCGGGCGGGGTTCCCTCGGGATGCCAGTAGCGCGGGTCGTACAGCTCGTGTGCCCCGACGCCCTCGTAGCGGTCGCAGCCGCCGGAGTCGGGCCAGACCGCACTTCCGCCGTCGAGCAGCGCGAGGTAGGCGTCGAGCTCGTTGCGCTGGCAGTTGTCGGTGCTGTCGCCGGTGACGAGCGCGAAGGAGAACGGCGCGCCGGTGGCCGGCCCGCCGCCCGGTCGGGCGCCACGAACGGCCCGCGCCGTTGCCTCGAGCACCTGATGGGTCAGCGCCTCCTGGGCGCGGTAGGTGTCCATCCGGCCGAGCGTGGCGGCATGGGAGGAGTCGTCGTCGCCGAGGCGGTCGAGGAACTCGACTCTCGCCGGGCTCTGGGCATCGGTGACGTGGAGGTCCGAGAGGTGCACGAAGGCGAGCAACGAGCACAGCCGCGCTCGCTCGCCCGGAGCTTGCCCCCCGAGCTCGACCCGGAGCGCGCCGGGCTGGCGCGGGCCGCATTCGAGCCGGCGGTAGCCGCCTTCGCCCGGCGCACCGGGGAGGATCGTCGGGTCGTTCCTCACGGGCCCGGCGCCACCGCTGCGGCCGCGCTGCCCGGGCTCCGGGGCGTCACGAACAGAGCGCTCCTCGGCTCGACCGCCACGACGGCACCGATCACCAGCTCCTCGGCCGCGGTCGCGGTGACCGAGGCGACCGCCTGGAAGCCGCCGGCGATGGCCACCACGACGCGCAACGCCGAGCCGAGGAAGAAGCGCTGGGTGATCACGCCGTGGCCGCCGGCGTCCCGACGCACGCCCACCGCCTCGGGGCGCAGCAGGACGTCGACGTCGGTCCCGGCAGAGAAGCTTCCCGAGCGCTCCGGTCTCGGCAGCGCCGTGCCGAGGACCTCGATCGCGCCGTCGTGACGCACCGTCGCCGGCAGGCGGCTGGCGATCCCGACGAACTCGGCGACGAACGGGTTGACGGGGTGATCGTAGACATCGGCCGGAATTCCCACCTGCTCGAGGCCGCCATCGCTCATCACCCCGACGCGGTCCGAGATCGACAGCGCCTCCTCCTGGTCGTGGGTGACGAGAAGGGTCGTGATGCCGAGGTGCAGCTGGACGGCTCGGATGTGGTCGCGCAGCTGGGCTCGGACCTTGGCGTCGAGAGCCGAGAGCGGCTCGTCGAGCAGCAGCACGCGTGGCTCGATGGCGAGCGCCCGCGCCAGCGCGACGCGTTGCTGCTCGCCGCCGGAGAGCTGGTGCGGGTACTGCCCTCCCTGGTGTGGCATCCCGGCGAGCTCCAGCAGCTCCTGGGCGCGACGGCGGCGCGCCCCGCGGGGGACCTTGCGCAGGCGCAGCCCGAACGCCACGTTGTCGAGCGCGCTCAGGTTCGGGAACAGGCTGTAGCTCTGGAAGACCATGCCCATGTCACGACGGTGGGCCGGTCGGCTCGAGATGTCGGCGCCGTCGACGAGCACCCGGCCCGCGTCGGCGCGGTCGAACCCTGCCACGATGCGTAGCGCGGTCGTCTTGCCGCACCCCGAGGGGCCGAGGAGGCAGACGAGCTCCCCAGGCTCGAGGCGCAGGTCGAGCCCATCGAGGGCGCGCCTCTTGCCGAAGAGGCGGTGCAGGCCGACCAGCTCGACGTCGGCGCCCCGGCGCGGCGGCCGGCCGGATGACGAGTCGCCGGCAGTTGACGAAGCTGCGAACCGGCCCGACAGCGCGGACTCGGTCTGTGTCATCACTGGCTTCCGAGGCGCACGGCGGCGACGTCTTGGCGAAGGGCGCGCCGGCCCCGCGGGCGCTCGAGGGCGACGATGCCGAGCAGCAGGACGAGGGTGACAAAAAAGGCGAGCAACGATGCAGCCGTCGAGACCCAGGCACTGTCCTGGTTGGTGTCGTAGATCCACACCTGGAAGGTGACGACCTGATCGAGGCTCGCCATCGTGAACTCGCCGACGACGACGGCCACCGCCAGCACGGCGCCGGCAAGCAGGCCCGTGCGCAGGTTAGGCACGAGAACCCGGACAAGCGTCGTCGCCCAGCCGCCGCCGAGCGAGCGGGACGCCTCCGCGATGCTCTTCACGTCGACGGCGCGCAGGCTGGCATCGAGGGAGCGGTAGACGTAGGGCATCGCCAGCATCACGTACTCCAGGCTGAGCAGGTACGGCGTCGACTTGAGCCAGGTCGGGTCGACCTCGAGCACGCC
>DAHUZG010000040.1 GCA_027306715.1 Acidimicrobiaceae bacterium | reverse complement strand
GACGAGGAGGGCCGAGAAGTTGGCGCCGAAGACCGTCGAGTTGGCGCCGCTGAACTGCCCCGCCACCCGGCCCATCGACTCCCCGGACCCGGCATAGGCCCAGCCGGTCTCGAAGCCGTTCGGGCCCTCGTAAGCAAGCCCGAGCACCGTGCTCGAGGTGACCGACTGGCCGGCCCTGACGAGGGGGTCGATGTCCTCGGCGGCGTACACCACGAGCCCGGCCGCCGGCCCGTCGATGAGGCGATAGGAGATGTAGGTCCCCGCCGGCCAGCCTCCGTTGACGGTGCTCAGCACGATGGCGTCGCCGAGGGCGTAGATCGGCCCAAAGGCGCTGAAGTCCACGCCCTGGTCGATCCGCTCGGGCGTGAGCGCGGCGAGGCCGCGAAGCGGGTTCTCGTAGAGGCCGGTCGCGGAGCCGGTCGCACCCGACGGCAGCTCGGCGGCGGCGACGAGGCTGGCCGGGAAACGCGAGGCGTGGCTCATCGCCAGCTCGGCCGCACCTTCCACCTGCGCCTGGCGGGCGGCCGCAGCGACGAGCGCCACCTTGAGCTCGCCCCGCGCACCGGCGAGCAGCGCGTCATCACGGCCGATGGCCGAATCGGCCTTGTTCCTGTCGACGCTCAGCTGGACAAGCGACGCCTCCGCCGCCGCCACCTGTCTCCGGACGCGCTCCCCGGCGGCGGCGACACGGTGCTCGTCGAGGCGATAGGCGGCGGTGAGCTCAGAGATCTCGTTCGCCGCGGCGCCGGCGTAGGCCGCAGCCGCAGGCGAGCTCGACGCCGGTCCGGTGAGCGCGACCACCCCCGGCGCGGTGCCCGCCGAGCTGATGTAGGCGTCGATGGCATCGGCGCGCAGCACCACGGCCAGCCGGGCGGCCGCCCGGCGGAACGAGCGAAGGCGCAGCTCGGCCGCTGCCAGCTGCTGGCGCAGCGCCTCCTGCCGGGCGAGCATCCGGTCGTAGGCCTCGACGAGCCGCTGAGCAAGGGCGCCGTCAGCGACAACTCGGCGCTCCAGCGCGGCAACAGCGAGGCGCGCTGCGCTCACGCTGCGGGGAAGGCCCAGGACCGACCTCCCGGCGGGGGGCGTGGTGGCGGGGGGCGTGGCCTGGCGCCGAGAAGCGACGGGCGGCGCCGCTGCAACCGGGGATGCCGCCGCGGCGGGCGCCGTGGCGGCATCTTGGGGAGCGAGAGCGGTCGCGTCCAGCGGCTTTGCTGCAAGGAGCACATGAGCTGGAAGGCGGCCGCGGCCTACGCCGTGCGTCGCCGCGCCCGCAGCACGCTCGAGAACCGGCGCAGGGGAGAGGAACAGCAGGGCGCCGACAGCGAGCAGCAGCGCGCCGACGAGCGCCCCCGCACGCGTCGTGCGTGGGGAGCTGGCGACGCGGCGCGTCCATTGCACGCAACGTAAAGCGACCACCCACGAAACATACCGTTTGCCCAGGATTCCGTCGATTGCACAAACGTGCCGGTCAAATTGGCCGTCAGTTCCCGAGCCGCTCGGCTCGGGCGCGCCCGTTAATCCCGCGGCGGGCCCTCAGCCAGCGAGGGGAACGTCGCTCGCGCAGTACTTGCACTTCGTCGCGGCGAGCGGGAGGTCTGGCGACAGACATCTCGGGCACGCCTTGGTCGGTGCGGGATCGCCGAAGACGGTCTTGCCACGCTTGTTCATGTACGCCCGGTAGGGAACGACGAGAACGAAGTAGATGACCACCATGAAGATGACGAAATAGATGATCGCCGAGATGAAGGCTCCGAGGTCGATCCGCTGTCCCTTCAAGGTCCACCCGAGGCCGCCGCCGGCGGAGCCCGCCCCCGCAGCGTTCACGAGCGGCGTGATGACGTTGTCGGTGAACGCCTTGATCAAGGTGCTGAAGGCCAAGGCCACGACCAGGCCGACCGCAATGACGATGAGGTCGCCTTGCATCAGGAAATTCTTGAAGCCCTTGAACATCGGGTCCCCTTTCCTCGACGGGTCGCTCTCGCTCCCGCTGGACGCCGCCGGAGGCGACGCCCGGAGGCGGCGACGGGCTCCCGTGCACCTAGATGGTACCGAGCCGTCGGGTCGCCGGCGGGGTTCTTTGGACGAGCCTCCCGGCACGGGACTTGCACCGAACAGCGCGCCTGCTGGAAGGAGGCGGATCAGCCGGCGCCGTCGGGGGCAACCAGCAGCCTGCGATCACGCCGGCGACCTGCAGCTCGAGACGCCGCTCCGGCGGCAGCCCCGGCCTTTCCGCAGCAGAGGTGCCGGCGCCCCGCTCCGGCGCCGCTCGGCGACGCGGCCAGGACGCGACGCGGCGAGACTACGACGCGATGGCGGCCGGCCGGAGCGCAGAAGGACGTGATGGCGGGCCCTTCGCGGGCGCCAGGGCCGTCCGCGCGGGGCGGTTCAACGCCCTCACCGACGTCGCCGGCCTCGAGGTCGGGCACTGCACCCTCGACACGGCTCCGGCGCTCACCGGTGTCACCGTCGTGCTCGCCCGGCACGGAGCCGTTGCCGCCGTCGACGTCAGGGGGGCGGCGCCGGCAACTCGGGAGACGGACGCCTTGCGCCTCGAGAACCTGGTCGGAGAGGTTCAGGCGGTCGTGCTCGCCGGCTCGAGCGCCTACGGGCTGTCCGCCGCCGACGGGGTGATGGCCTACCTCGAGGAGCTCGGCCTCGGCGTCAGGGTCGGCGCCGGCGACAACCACGTCGTGCCGGTCGTCCCGGCGGCGGCGGTGTTCGACCTCGGTCGCGGCGGCGACTTCAGCGCCCGGGCCGACGCCGCCAGCGGACGCCGGGCTGCCGCTGCTGCGGCGGGCGGCGCCCTCGCCGAGGGCAACGTCGGAGCCGGCGCGGGGGCGGCTTTTGCCGGGCGGAGCCTGAAGGGCGGCATCGGCACCTCGAGCGCCTCCGGCGGCGCCGGCGGCGGGGCGACGGTGGGCGCCCTCGTCGTGCTGAATGCCCTCGGCAGCGCCGTCGACCCGGCGAGCGGCATGCTCTACGGTGCCGGCTCGTTGCTCGACGGCGAGGCCGAGGCGATCGGGCTGCGCGGGGCGCCGAGCTGCGCCGAGCTCGGGGCCTGGCGCGCCCGTGCCGGATCGGGGCGCGCCGGGGCCGGTGGCAGTGGCGGGGCGGGTGCCGGCCCCGCCGGGCCGCTCGCCGGCCAGCAGACGGTCATCGGCGTCGTCGCCACCGACGCCGATCTCAGCCGTGCCGAGACCCAGCGGCTGGCACGGATCGCCCACGACGGGCTGGCGCGCGCCGTCCGGCCTGCTCACACGAGCTTCGACGGCGACGCCTTCTTCGCGCTGGCGACTCAGCAGCGCCCGCTCGTCCTGAGCGACACGGGAGGTCGGCAGGCAACGGGCGGCTGGCAGGGCGGCAAGCCCGGCGCCGCCGAGGCGCTCTCGGCGCGAGCGGCGAGCCTTGTCGAGCTGTTCGAGCTGGCGGCGGACTGCGTCACCCGCGCCATCGTCCACTCCGTAGTCGCCTCGCGCTCAGCCGCGGGGATCAGCTGCTACGCCGACGTCTTCCCGAGCGCCGCCGGCCGCTGAGGCGCCGGCCCGCGGTCCGCCGCCATCCGCCGGCGCCGCTTAGCCGGGGCTCACCTGCGCGCGCACGGCACCGACGAGGTCACGCTCGGCGAGCTCGTGGGCGGCGCGCACGGCGTTGAGGATCGCCCGCGCCGAGGAGCTGCCGTGGCTGATCACGCAGACGCCCTCGACGCCGAGCAGGAGCGCCCCGCCGGTCTCCTCGGGGTCCATCTCGGCGGCATGGGTGAGAAGCGCCGGCAGCAGCACGTCGCCGGCAGCCCTGCACTCCGGCGAGGAGCCGATCACCGACCCGAGGATCCCGGTGAAGGCCCGCATCGCCCCCTCGAGCGCCTTCAGCGCGACGTTGCCGGTGAAGCCGTCGGTGACGACGACGTCGACCGACCCCCCGAGCAGGTCGCGGCCCTCGACGTTGCCGACGAAACGGATCCCCCCGGTCCCCGCCAGCAGCCCGTGGGCCTCTTTCCCGACGGCATTGCCCTTGGAGGGCTCCTCCCCGATCGAGAGCAGCGCCACCGACGGGCTCGCGATGCCGTAACGGGCGGTGACGTAGGCCGACGCCATCTGGGCGAACTGGACGAGCCACTCCGGTTGGCACTCGGCGTTGGCGCCGGCGTCGACGAGAACCGTCGGCGAGGCGCCGGGGACGGGCAGCGGGGTGGCGATCGCCGGCCGGGCGACGCCGCGCATCCGACCCATCCGGAACAGCGCGCTCGCCATCGTCGCACCGGTGTTGCCGGCGCTCACCATCGCCGAGGCGCGGCCGTCGCGCACCGCCTCGGCGGCGCGCACGAGCGAGGAGTCGCGCTTGGTGCGCACGGCGCGGCCGGCGTCCTCGTCCATCGCCACGACTTCGCTGGCGACGAGCAGCTCGAGGCCGGAGGTGTCGCCGAGGCTGCCGTCGCCGGGACCGACGAGGAGAACCGGGATGCCGAGCTCGTCCTGGGCACGGCGCGCACCGGCCACGATCTCCCCGGGAGCCTTGTCGCCCCCCATGGCATCGACCGCGACCGGGAGGCTCAACGGATCAGTCGACCTCGATCGCCTGCCGGTTCTTGTACCAGCCGCAGTTCGGGCAGACGACGTGGGGCACCTTGGCCTGGCGGCACTGCGGGCAGCGGCTCTGCGCAGGCTCGCGCAAGGTCCACGCCGACGCCCGCCGGCTGCGGCTCTTGGCCTTCGAGGTCTTCTTCTTCGGGACTGCCATCGCCTGCTCTTCCGTCCTCGATCCGTTCGCGTCCGTACCGGCGCGACACCCTGCGCCGCGCGGCCAGCAGCGGGGCGGCCGTGCGGGCCCAGCCCCCGGCCCACCCCTGCGCTGTCGCCAGCCGCGGGGAGGGTGGGCTGGGCCAGGAGAGCGCTCCC
>DAHUZG010000246.1 GCA_027306715.1 Acidimicrobiaceae bacterium | reverse complement strand
TCCTCGCCGGCGACGAGGGCTCCCTCTGCGGGGAGGCTCCGCCTCGCCGTCACCGCCGGCTGTGCCGCTCTCGTGCTGGCGCAGCTCGTCGGGCTGATGGCCTGGAGCTGGCACGTGCTCGACCGGGCGAGCCTCAGCTGGGACTACGCCATCTACTACCAGCCGTGGTGGCTGATCGCCCACGGCCAGCTCCTGCCGCGCAACACCTTCCAGGGCGGCTACGCCTTCTGGCGCAACGACGGCGAATTCAGCGTCTACCTCCTCGCCCCGCTGTACTGGGTGTTCCCCAACCACCAGCTCGGCTATCTCTGGCTGCAGGACATCGCGATCGCGCTGAGCGGGATGACCTGCCTAGCGATCGTCTGTGACGCCGTCCCGTGGCGGCTCGAGGACGACCCGCTCCGGCGAGCAGCGGCAGCAGCGGCGAGGGTGCTCGTCGCTCTCTTCGTCGTGGCCAACCCGTGGGTCTACTGGACGGCCTCTTTCGACATCCACATGGAGGTCTTCGGGACCTGTCTCGCTCTTCTCGCCCTGCGGGCGGCGCTGCGCCAGCGTCGCAGCGCCGTCGTCTGGGCGCTGCTGGCGGCGTTGTGCGGGGCCGCGGCGGCGGTGTTCGTCGCCGGCGTCGGCGCTGCCGCAGCGGTCGTGCTCTGCTGGCGGCGCCGCGGCCTGATCCGGCCGGCCGGCGGATGGCGGGACTGGCGCCACCTCGAGCGACCGGCGCTCGTGCGGTCTGCGTGGCCGCTGGCCATCAGCGTCGGCGGCGCCGTCTGGCTGGTCCTGCTCGGCGCGCTCCACGCCACCCAGGGCTCACCGACCGGCTACGGCTACCTCGTCGGTCCGGGCGCCCCGGCGCACCCGAGCGTCGTGGTACTTCTCGCCGGGCTGGTCGACCACGCGGCGACCGCCGCCCGCGTCATCGCCGGTCACCGCTGGAACCTCTGGGCGAACACCGCGCCGGTCGGGCTGGTCGGGCTGGCGTCGCCGGTCGGCCTCTTTGTCGGCGGGCCGACGCTGCTCGCCAACAACCTCCTCAAGTCGCCGAGCTTCAGCTATCCGAGCTTCCAGAACTTCGTCGTCTACTGCTCGACGGCGGTCGGGTCGGCGAGCGTCGTAGCCGCCCTCTGGCGCCGGCGCCGGCTCGCCCCGTTCGGCGCCGCGCTCGCCGCGCTGATGGTCGCCAGCTCTGTCGGATGGTTCGTGGCCTGGTTCGGGACCACCGGCCAGGAGTGGATCCATCTCAGCCCGGGCTCGGCCGCGGTGGTGAAAGCGGTGGCGCACGCCGCTGCCCCCGCTGACGAGGTCGTCGCCTCCCAGGGCTTTGTGGGGGTCCTCGCCGGGCGGCAGCAGGTCTACGCCTTCAGCGGCCCGGTCGTCGTGCCGGTGCGCTCGCGGACGGTCTGGTTCGTCCTCTCCCTCACCCAGGGGATCCAGGTGGCGACCCAGAACGAGACGCTCCAGGCGATCGACACCGTGGCCTCGCTCCCCGGCGTGCAGGCGCTCGAGGTCGACGACAACGGCATCTGGGTCTACCGCTGGCACCCTCCGGCCGGGACGCGCAGCGTCGCCCTCGGCGAGCCCGGCTCGCCCTACCCGATCTGGATGTCGCCGGGGCCACAGGCCCGCGCGGTGACCACCGGACCCCCGGCGAGCTGGCACGTCGTCTCGAACGGCCAGACCGGCTACCTCTTCGTCGGCGACTACTTCCAGCTGGCACCCGGCCGCTACATCGCCACGGTCCGCCTCCGGTCGATCATCCCCGTCACGGCCGAGGCCTGGAACGACAACACGAACGTCGTCATCGGCGGACGGGTGCGGGCGTCGCGCCGGCCGGTCGTGGTCTCGTTCCCGTTCTCGGTGCGGGCACCGAAGGGACAGTTGCCCGGCGGCCTCGCCGGCTCCGGGATCTTCCGCGACCAGCCGATCCCGCCGCAGCGGCTGGCTACGGTCGAGCTCCGCGTCTGGCTCCCGGCGGGCGCCCGAGCGACGGCGTGGTGGGCCTCGGTGGCGCCGGCGCGATAGCGCTCAGGCCGGTCTGCCGGCGTGGGGATGATGACGGCCGAGCAGGTGGACGGCTGCAGGTGGACGGCGGCCTCAGGGCCGCTCGTCGACCTCGGTCAGGTAGCGCCAGTCGACGTGGCCGTGCAGCCGCTGGATGACGACCGGGCAGCCCTGCGCCCGGGACAGCTCGCGGGCATAGGCCTCGGCGGCCTCGTCGCCGGCGAGCTCGCGGGTCTCGATCTCGGCCTCGTCAGGCGGCCGGCAGAAGCGGTAGCGTGCCGCGCCGGCGGGAGGGGTTGCGGTCATGCGCGCGAGCCTACCGAAGGGGCCAGCTGCCGGGGCCGACCCGCCGCTTGGCGCAGCTCAGTAGCGGCCCTCGCTGAGGCAGACGTAGAGACCGTCGGGATCGGCGAAATAGGCGTAGCGCCACTCCCCCGAGCCGACGTCCACGGTCACCGGGTCGGAGTGGAAGACCACCCCCCAGCTGCGCAGCTCGGCGACGGCGCGCTCGAGGTTCGAGACCCCGATGGCGAAGTCCATCGGCCCGAGATGGCCCCACTCGCCGGCGCAGTCGGTCAGCTCGGCCAGCCGCACCGGCTCGATCCCGGCCCCCTGGCCAGGCAGCACGAGGATCATGTGCTGGCGCGGCATCTGGCGCGGGTACCAGGGGCGCATCGGCTCGAAGAAGCCGTCGGACTCGAGGACGAGATGGCTGAACCCGAGCCGGCCGTAGAACTCGCGAGTCGCCTGCATGTCGCGTACGCCGAAGGCGACATGGTTGACGCCCTCGAGGCGCGCCTCGCCGGGCAGCGACCGCCACAGGCCTGTCCACTCGAGCACCTCGATCTTCCCGCCTCCGGGGTCGGCGACATAGGACAGGTCACAGCTCACCTCGAACGGCGTGCAGACGATGCTCTGCGGCTCCATCAGCTCGACGCAGCCGAGTGACTCGACGAGCTCCTTGTGCACGAGCTCGACGCCGCGGGCATGCACGCAGACCTCGCTGATGCCGAGCTCGCCCCAGCCCATGCCCTCCGGCAGCGGCGGCGTCCCGTCGCCGGAGAGGGTCTGCACGAGCCGGATCCTTCCCGGTCCGATCGGCGTCGCCCAGCGGCTGGCGAGCATCACCACCCGCGCCCGCGTCCGGCTGGCACGGGTGAGCTCCTCGAGGCCGGGCAGCTCGCCGGTCCAGTCGAAGAGAACCTCGCTGAAGCCGAGCCGACCCGAGAAGAACTCGAGCGCCGACTCCATCTCTGCCACGCCGATCCCGACGTGGTCCACCCCGGCGAACACCCTCAGGCCCCTTTCTGCGACAACGACGTGCCCGGCGCCTGCAGCAGCCCGGCCCCGGCGAGCGCCCGCCGGATCTCCTCGAGCGCAGCCGGGCTGGTGATAGGCAGCCGTGGGCGGCGCACGTCGCCACCGGGCTGGCCGAGCATCGCCATGATCGCCTTCAGCTCGCTCTGGTAGGCGCCGTGGACGCCGGCCCAGCCACCGGGGAGCCAGAGCTCGGGAAAGAGCGCCTCGTGGCGCTTCGCATGGGCTTCGCAGAAGGCGCGGTCCCCCCGCCACCACGCCTCCCAGAACTCGGCGTCGGGCGCTCCGAAGAGGCTGCCGCCACCGATGAAGCCGTCGCCGCCGGTGAGCGCCAATTGCTCGATGCCGGACTGGGTCATGAACGGGCCGAACACCCGCGCACGGTCGACGACGCGGCGGTTGGTCTCGTAGAACTGCCGGGCATCGGGCGTCGAGTCCTTCACCGCGACGACGGTGTCGATGTCGACGAGGCGGTCGAAGAGGTCCGGACCGATCTCGAGGTTGGTGCCGTGCGGCCAGTTGTAGACGAGCAGCGGTCCCTCCACCGCATCTGAGACGTCCCGGTAGTACTGCTCGAGCTCGTCGGGGAAGGGCTTCGAGTACGGAGGAGCGCTCACCTCGACGCCGTCGGCGCCGGCCGCCAGGGCATGACGGCCGAACGCAGCCGCCTGAGCGGCGGTATAGGCGGTGCAGCCGATGACGACGGTCATCCGCCCCGCCACGGTCCCGATCGCCGTCTCGGCAACGGCCCGGCGCTCGTCGTCGGACTGCGAGAACCACTCGCCGACGGTCCCGTTGACAAGCGTCCCGTGAAAGCCGCAGGACACGTAGAGCTCGAGCAGCGCGGCGAGCGCCTCGTGGTCGACGCGCTCACCGCCGCCGGCGGTGAACGGGGTCGGGCAGGAGGGCCAGTAGCCCTTCCAGTCGACGTCGTTGCGGTCCATTCGTCGCTCCTTGCTCCTCGCTCCTGTGTTGCCCGCTCGGCCCGTTGCCGCTCGGCCCCGGGCCCGCTCGGCCCCGGGCCCGCGGCTCGTGCTGTCAGCCCGGGTGGCTCCCGCTCAGCGACGGGACCCGCTCGGGGGCGTACGCCGCCGGCAGCGCGACGGGCCCTTTGCCGGTCATCGCCTCGGCCAGGCTGCGCGCGACGAGCGGCCCGAGGGTGAAGCCCGTCGTGGCCAGGCACATGAAGTAACCCGGCAGGCGCTCGAACTCGCCGATGATCGGCGTGAGGTCGTCGACGAAGGTCATGACGCCGGTCCACATGTGGGTGACGCGCACGTCGGCGAGCATCGGCATCACCCGCAGCGCCACCGCGGCGTTGCCGGCGGCGGAGTCCCAGCGCACCGAGTAGCGCGCCGGGGGCGCCTCGGGCCGGGCCGGCCAGCCGCCGCCGATGATGAAGGTGCCGTTGGCCGCCTGCTTGAGCGTCAGGCGCCGGCCGATGTGCTGCAGCATCGGCGTGAGGACGTGCTCGCGCGGCTCGGTGACGTTGACGTGCAGGCCCTCGGACCGCACGGGGAGCGCGAGGCCGCTCATCGCCGCCAGCTCGGCAGCCCAGGCGCCGGCGGCGTTGACGAGACGGGCGGCGCGGATCGTGCCGGCCGAGGTGCGGACCGCGAAGCGGGCGGCTCCGCCGGCGTCTTTTAGGTGATGAACCGACTCGACGCCGGCATGGGTGCGCACGACGGCGCCGGCCTCGATCGCCCGGGCGGCGAACGCCGGCGCCGCCAGGAGAGGGTTGGCATGGCCCTCGCGGTCGCAGTAGGTGGCGCCGGCGAGGTCCTCGGCGAGGTACGGTGCTCCGGCGCGTAGCTCGGCGGCCGAGAGCAGCTCGGTCTCGAGCCCGGCCTCGTGCTCGATCACCTGCTTGTCGCGAAGGACCTGGGCCTGCTCGGGCGTCTCGGCGAGCATCAGCCCGCCGGTCTGGTGCACTCCGAGATCGCAGCCGAGCTCGTCCTCGAGCTCGTACCAGTGCTCGGCGGCAGCGGCATGCAGGCGGGCGTCGAGCAGCAGCCTCGCGCGGTCCTCGCTCGTCGAAGCGCCGGAGAGCTGGTGGATGGCGATCTGGAAATGGAAGCTCCCGGCGTTGGTGCCGGAAGCCTCCCGGTTCAGCTCGCCGCGCTCGACGACTGCCACCTCGACGCCGGACTTGGCGAGGTAGTAGGCGACGGCGCAGCCGGCGAGCCCGCCTCCGACGATGACGACGTCGCTCTCGCTCGGGAGCGGCGCGGCGAGATCGGCGGCCGAGGGAAGGAGAAGCGGGCGCCCAACGCCGTGTCGAGCCGGCTCAGTCACGGACGAACAGCCCCTCGTCGCGGATCGAGTCGTCGGCGATCGCCCCGAGCGGAACCGGGCGCACCGGGGGGCGGGCTGTGGTCGGCTCGACGGCGGCGATGCCGCCGGCCCTGCCGGTCCTGCCGTCCCCGCCGTCCCCGCCGGCCCCGGCCCCGCCGGCCCGCTCGGCGACGAGGGCGGCGATCTGGCGCTGGCAATTGCGGCCCTGGCAGAGCCCCATCCCGGCGCGGGTGTAGCTCTTCACCACGTTCAGGTCAGCGGTCGAAGCCAGGGCCTCGTCGAGGTGACGCCGGGTCACCTCCTCGCAGCGGCAGATGACGGTGCCCGGTGTCGTCAGGCGGTAGACGCCCGGCCCGACGGCGTACATCGAGAGCAGTGCCTTGCGGAAGCGCTCCTTGGCCGCCAGCCGCCGGCGAGCCGGCGCTGCGAGGCCTTCGGCGGTCGAGGGCGAGACGGCGCCGAGGGCTGCGGCCGCCCCGAGACCGGCGAGGACCCCCTGGTCGACCGCCACCGGCGCGCCGCGCACGCCGGTCCCGTCCCCTGCGGCGAGCACACCGGGCACGCTCGTGCGCTGCCACTCGTCGACCTCGACGATCGGGCCGCCGAGGTCCTCGTCGTAGCGCTGCGCACAGCCCGCGAGGCGGAACAGCTCGTTCGAGGGGACGAAGCCGTAGCCGACGCAGAGGGTGTCCACAGCCAGCGTCTCCTCGCTTCCCGGGACGGGGTTCCACGACGAGTCAACGGCGGCGTGCACGACCGCCTCGACGCGCCCGTCACCCTCGGCACGCACGACGATGCGGCGGTAGCGCAGCGGCACGTGCCACCTGGCGAGCTGCACCCGGTAGCGGAGCCCGTCGGCGAGGAGCGACTCGTTGCCGTGCCCGGCGGCGACGAGGGAGGCGACCTGGCGCAGACCGGGCCCCGGGCCGGCCTCGAGGGCGAGGACGACGTTGACCCCGTAGTGGCGCAGCTGCGCCGGGAAGGCCAACGCGAGCGGCCCGCTCCCGGCGAAGGCCACCCGATTGCCGGGGACCACCCGGGAGGCCTTGAGCAGCGCCTGGGCGCCACCTGCGGTGAGCACCCCGGGCAGCGTCCAGCCCGGGAAGGCGACCGGGCGGTCGTGGGCGCCGGGGGCGAGGACCACCTGCTCGGCCTTCACCTCGAAGATCTCGCCGGACCCGCCGCCGCCCCCGGCGGCGGGCTCCTCGAAGCAGACGGCGTGGCTCGAGCGCAGGGCGACGACGCCTGTCTGTGTCCGCAGCCCGGCGCCCGCCCGCGCCGCCTCCTCAACGAGCTCGAGCCCGCGGCGGTAGTCCCGCCCGAGCCGGCGGGCGTCGGTCACGCGGAACCCCGGACCGGGCTGGCGATGGATCTGGCCTCCGAGGCTCGGGCGCTCGTCGACGAGCAGGGTCGAGAGCCCGTGCGCGGCGGCGGTCGCCGCCGCCGAGAGGCCTGCAGGGCCGCCGCCGACGACGAGCACCGCGCAGCTCTGTGTCCTGCTGCTCACGACCTCATGCTCCTTGCCGTCTCGATGGGTGCTGCGCGCTCCCGGCCCGGCCCAGGGTGCCGTGGCCGGGCCGGGAGCGCCAGAGGCTCAGCAGGCAGGCATCGGCGGGAACGTGCTGACGCCTTCGGTGCTCTTGTACACCGAGGCGAGCACGCCCGAGGTCTGCTCCTTGCAGAGCCAGGTGTTGAGGTACCTGACAAGGGCGGTGTTCCCCTTCTGCACACCGTAGGAGCCGTACTGGACGTTGAGCGGCTTTGCGAACGGCACCTCCTGCAGCTTGTTGCCGTTGGCCTTGTTGAACTGGGCGAGGATGTAGTCCTCGACCACCGCTCCCTTGGCGCGGCCGGTCGCCACCTGGAGAAGCGCAGTCGTGTCGTCGCCGAAGGTCTGCAGCTTGGCCTTGCCGAAGGTCGACTGGGCGAGCTGGG
>DAHUZG010000245.1 GCA_027306715.1 Acidimicrobiaceae bacterium | reverse complement strand
AGCTGGCGCCGATGAGGATCGCCTGCGATCGGCTTGTCGGAGAGCACGACTTCGCGGCGTTCTGCCGGCAGCCGCCACGCCGGCGGGACGAGGAAGCCCCGCCCGCCGCCTCCCCGCCCGCCTCCGCCCCGCCCGCAGCCGATCGTCCGGCGCCGATCGTCCGGCGTGTCCTTGACGCCAGGCCCGTCGTCCGGCCCCCGGCCAGCAGGCGCTCGGGCGCGGCGTGGCGCTCCGGCTCGTGCCCGGGGTCGCCTGACTCACCTTGGCCGCCCCCCGGGGTGATCCGCTTCGAGATCGAGGCGAACGCTTTCTGCCAGCAGATGGTCCGCTCGATCGTCGGGCTGCTCGTGGCGATCGGCGCCGGACGCGCCCGCCCGAGCGTGCTCGGCGAGCGGCTTCAGAGCGGGGAGCGGGCCGGCCTCCCGGCGGTCGCCCCGCCGCACGGCCTGTGCCTGTTGCGGGTCGGCTACCCGGGCGGAGCCGGGGCGCTTCTCGATCGCGCCGCCGCGGCGGGCGCGGCGTTGCAGGACCTCGCCGCGACGCTCTAAGATGAGTAGCCGGCTCTCGCCGCCCTCTGGCTACGCGACCTGGCGCCGCCGTGGGCAGTCGTCTGGTCCGGGCCGAGGCCCGAGTCCCGGCCGGCGGAGGCGCCGGCGGCGAGCAGGACAACGACCACAGGACAGGACAGGCCAGCGTGCGCACCTACTCCCCCAAGCCGAGCGAGATCATCCGCTCCTGGCACGTCGTGGACGCAGACGGGCTCGTCCTCGGTCGCCTGGCTTCGGAGGTGGCCCGCGTGCTGCGCGGCAAGCACCGCCCGGTGTTCGCCCCCCACATCGACACCGGCGACCACGTCATCATCGTCAACGCCGCCGGAGTGAAGATGAGCGCCGGCAAGGCCGACACCAAGCTCGCCTACCGTCACAGCGGGTACCCTGGCGGGCTGCGTGCGACGAGCTACGCCGAGCTGATGCGCACCCGACCTGAGGAAGTCGTCCGTCGGGCGGTCCGAGGGATGCTTCCGAAGGGCACGCTCGGGCGTCAGATGCTTGGCAAGCTCAAGGTCTACGCCGGCCCCGACCACCCCCACGCAGCCCAGCTGCCGATGCCGCTCGAGCTGCCCGGCGCGACGCGGGCCCGGGACTGAGCCCGGGCCGAGAGAAGAGGACCCACCTGATGCCCAAGCCCCTCGTGCAGGCCACCGGCCGGCGGAAGGCCGCGGTCGCCCGCGTCCGGCTTCGCACCGGCGAGGGCGCGGTGACGATCAACAAGCGCCCGATCGACGACTATTTCACCTCGGCGACCTACCGCGCGCACGCCACCGAGGCGCTGCGGGTCGCGAGCCGCGCCGAGAGCTACGACGTCGACGCCACGATCGACGGCGGCGGGATCTCCGGCCAGGCGGGGGCGCTTCGCCTCGGCATCGCCCGCGGGCTGGCGGAGGTCGACCCGGAGCTGCGGACGGGGCTGAAGCGGGCAGGCCTGCTCACCCGTGACGCCCGCGAGAAGGAGTCGAAGAAGTACGGGCTCAAGAAAGCCCGCAAGGCTCCGCAGTACTCCAAGCGCTGAGCGGTCCCGCGGCCAGCGCTTCAGCTGTCACATCGTGCTGCGATTCGGAACCGATGGCCTGCGCGGGGTCGCCAACAGCGAGCTGACTCCCGAGCTGGCGCTCGCCCTCGGGCGTGCTGCCGCCCGCCGGATGGGCCAGCCGGGCTTCCTCACCGGGCGTGACACCCGCCGCTCCGGGGGGATGCTGCAGGCGGCGCTCTCGGCGGGGCTGGCGAGCGAGGGCGCTCGCGTCATCGACGCCGGGGTGATCCCGACGCCCGGCCTCGCCTGGCTGGCGGCCGACCGCTCGATGCCGGCGGCGATGATCTCGGCGTCGCACAATGCCTTCCCCGACAACGGCATCAAGCTGCTGTCGCCCGCAGGGACCAAGCTGCCCGACGCGGTCGAGCGGGCCGTCGAGGCCGAGCTCGAGCTGCTGCTCGCCGAGCCCGCCGGTAGAGCCGGGATCGGAGGCGCGCCGGGCGCCGGCGTCGGCGAGACGGTGCGCGCCGCCGGGGCGGTACGCGAGTACGCCGCCCACCTCGCGGCCTCGGTGCGGATCGAGCCGGGGTTCAGGCTCTCGGTCGTCTGTGACTGCGCCAACGGGGCGGCGAGCGTCGTGGCTCCGCTCGTGCTCGCCGAGCTGGCCTCGGCAGGGGTCTCGGCGACGGTCATCCACGCCGACCCCGACGGGCTGAACATCAATTCGGGGTGCGGCTCGACCCATCCCGAGTCGCTCGCCGATGCCGTTCTCGAGGGCGGCGCCGACCTCGGTCTCGGCGTCGACGGCGACGCCGACCGTGTGCTGGCGATCGACCACCGCGGCGAGCTCGTCGACGGTGACGAGCTGCTGGCGATGTTCGCCCTGGACCTCGACAGCCGCGGCGAGCTGGCGGAGCGGGCGATCGCCGTGACGGTGATGAGCAATCTCGGGCTGCGGCGGGCGCTGGCGGCGGTCGGCATCGAGCTGCACGAGACGCCGGTCGGCGACCGCCACGTCGCCGACGCCCTCGAGACGCACGGACTCGTCCTCGGCGGCGAGCAGTCGGGCCACATCGTGTTCCGCCGCCACGCCACCACCGGCGACGGGATCCTCACCGGCCTCAAGGTCATCGAGCTGATTGCCCGGCGGCAGGTTCCGCTCGCCGAGCTGGCTGCCGCGGCGATGACCCGCCTGCCCCAGGTGCTCGTCACGGTGGAGGTGAGCGATCCCCGGCGCCTCGACGACGCCGCCGCGGTGTGGTCCGAGGTCGCCGCGGTCGACGAGGAGCTCGCCGGGGCCGGGAGGGTGCTGCTGCGCGCCAGCGGGACCGAGCCGGCGGTCCGCGTGATGGTCGAGGCCGAGACCGTAGGGACCGCCGAGTCCTGCGCCGACCGCCTCGCCAAGGCCGTCCGCCGGGAGCTCGGCGAGAGGTAGGTTCCGAGCCCGCGGCGAGCCGGTAGGGCGGCGCGAGTTGGGTAGCCTGCGACGGCATGTGCGGGATCATCGGAGCGACGGGCGCCGCCGACCCGCTGCAGCTGATCCTCGACGGGCTCGCCGCTCTCGAGTACCGCGGCTACGACTCGGCCGGGATCGCCGCCCTCGACGCCAAGGGGGGTGGCCTGTGGCGGGTGCGCGCGGCGGAGCGCACCGAGTCCGTCGAGCACCTCGGCAGCTGCCTCGACGGCGCCCCCGATGCGATCGCGGCGGCGATCGGCCACACGCGGTGGGCGACCCACGGCGCCCCGAACGAGGCCAACGCCCATCCGCACGTCGACTGCAGCGGTCAGGTCGCCCTTGTCCACAACGGGATCATCGACAACTACCGCCAGCTCGCCGCCGTGCTAGACGCCGCCGGCCACCTGCGCACCTCGCAGACCGACACCGAGGTGCTCGCCCACCTCGTCGAGGACGAGCTCGCCGTCGACGGGACGACCCTCGTCGAGGCGGTGCGCCGCTGCGTGGCGCGCGTCGAGGGGGACTTCGCCATCGCCGTCGTCTGGACCGGCGAGCCCGACGTCATCGGCGTGGCGCGGCGCACCTCGCCGCTCATCGTCGGGCGCGCCGAGGGTCTCGGAGTCGTCGCCTCCGACATCGCCGCGGTCCTCGGCACCACCCGCGAGCTCTACCAGCTCGAGGACGACCAGGTCGGCCTCGTCGGCCCGGGCACGATCACCGTGCTCGACGCCGACGGCTCGGCGGTCGAGCCGCTGGCGGTCGAGGTCGGCTGGAGCATCGACGCCGCGCGCAGGGGCGGCTACCCCGACTTCATGACCAAGGAGATGCACGAGCAGCCCCGCGCTGTCGCCGACACCCTGCTCGGCAGGGTACGCCCCGATGGCGGGACCGAGCTCGAGGAGCTGGCGATCTCCGACGACGAGCTGGCGGCTGTCCGCCGGATCGTGCTCGTCGCCTGCGGCTCGAGCTATCACGCCGCCCTCGTCGGGCGCCAGGCCGTCGAGGCCTGGGCGCAGCTGCCGGCGGAGGCCGAAATCGCCTCGGAGTTCCGCTACCGCCAGGCCGTGCTCGACGAGTCGACCCTCGTGGTCGCGATCAGCCAGTCAGGAGAGACCGTCGACACCCTGAAGGCGATGCGCGAGGCGCGTAGCAGGGGAGCCCGGGTCGTGGCGATGACCAACGTCGTCGACTCGCTCATGGCACGCGAGGCCGACGGCGTGCTCTACACCCGTGCCG
>DAHUZG010000037.1 GCA_027306715.1 Acidimicrobiaceae bacterium | reverse complement strand
GTCCGCGCCATCGTCGGTGGCAGCCCGCGGCGCCTCAACGTCTGCACGTCCTGCATCCGCGCCGGCAAGGTGACCAAGCCGCCGCGCCGCGCTCCCGCAGAGGCGTAGCCGCCGCGCTTCGCCGCTTGCCGCTTGCCGCCGGGGCGACCGGCGGCGGCTCGGCGGCCGCTCGGCCGCTCGGCGGCTCAGCCGAGCGTGTGCTCGAAGCCGCGCGGCTCGAACGGCGATCCCCCGAGCAGGCGCGCCGCGGGGTTCTCGACACAGCGCCCGATGACCACCGGCGCCCGCAGCCCGGCTGAGGCGAAGCGGCGGATGACAGCGGGCGGAACGGGGACGGCGAAAACGAGCTCGTAGTCCTCCCCGCCGGCGAGCGCCTCGTCGAGCGACGCCCCGGCGGCCACCGGGACGGAGTCGAGCTCGACGCCGACGCCGGAGGCAACCGCCATCCGGTGCAGGTCGAGGCCGAGACCGTCCGAGACGTCGATCATCGCCGTGGCGCCGGCCTCGGCGGCGGCGATCCCCTCCTCGACCCGCGCCAGCGGCCGGCGGTGAGCCTCGACGGTGCTGCCGCCTGCCCGCCTGTCGGCCTTCAGCTCGCGCAAACCGGCGGCAGAAGCGCCGAGCGGGCCGGTGACGAGCAGCGTGTCGCCCGCCCGGGCACCCGAACGCAGCACGGGACGGCCGGCCGCCACCCCGAGGATGGCGACGCTGACGACGAGCTGCGCGCCGCCGGCGAGGTCGCCCCCGACGAGCGGGCAGGCGAAGCGCTCCGCCGCCGCGGCGAGCCCGGCGCCGATCTGCTCGAGCTGGGCGGCGCTGGCGCCGGTGACCGCCGCCACGCAGCGCCACGGACGGCCACCCATCGCGGCGACGTCGCTGACGTTGGCGACGAGCGCCTTCCAGCCGGCATCGGCGCAGCTCATCAGGTCGAGGTCGACATGCACCCCGGCGACGACGGCGTCGCTGGCGAACAGCAGCGCCGCTGCCGCCGGCGGCGCGACCAGCACGGCGGCGTCGTCGCCGATCCAGGTCTCGCCCGGCGGCGGCGGCGGGAGGATCGCCGCGAGGCGCTCGAGGGCGGCAAGCTCGCCTCCGGCCGGCATGGCTCCTGCTCCGGCCGGCATGGGCCCTGCTCCGGCCGGCATGGGCGCGACGCTAACCCGCCCAAGGGGCTCGCATCGAGCTGCCGGCGGCCCGCCGGCGGCGGCCAGCCGCCGGCTGGCGAGCCGCCGGCGGGCGAAGTGGAGCGGCGGCGCTCACTCCGTTAGGTTGTTCGGTTACCGATCGGGGCGGCGTCTGACGCCGGGTGTGAGAAGAGCTGGCAGGGCAGCTGTGAGACGGTGGTAGTTGCCTCACAGCTTGCGGGTATACGGCCGGAGATACTGAGAGCGCAGCAGAATCGGACGAGGCGCCATCGGCAGCGTCCGCACCGGGCCCGGGGGGCCGATGCGGTCGGCGAGCGGCGCAGAAAGTGAGCAACTCATGCCTGCGACCGAGCACCGGAAACTGCTCGAGTGGGTCGACGCCTTCTCCGAGCTCTGCGAGCCGGCGAGCATCGAGTGGTGCGACGGCTCGGGAGAGGAGTACCACCGGCTCTGTGAGCTGCTCGTGACCAACGGGACCTTCACCAAGCTGTCAGAGGCCAAGCGCCCGAGCAGCTACCTCGCCCGCTCGGACCCGGCTGACGTGGCTCGGGTCGAGTCCCGCACCTATATCTGCTCGGCCAAGGAGGAAGATGCGGGCCCGACGAACAACTGGGCCGACCCCCACGAGATGCGCGAGACGCTCGAGCGCCTCTTCCGCGGCTCGATGCACGGCCGGACGATGTACGTGGTGCCGTTCTCGATGGGCCCCATCGGCTCGCCGATCTCGAAGATCGGCGTCCAGCTGACCGACTCCGCCTACGTCGCGGTGAGCATGCGGATCATGACCCGGATGGGCACCGCCGCCCTCGAGGCGCTCGGCACCGACGGCGAGTTCGTGCCGTGCCTGCACTCGGTCGGCGTGCCGCTCGAAGCCGGCGACACCGACGTCGCCTGGCCCTGCCAGCCCGAGGAGCTGCGCATCGTCCACTTCCCCGAGTCTCGCGAGATCTGGTCGTTCGGCTCGGGCTACGGCGGCAACGCCCTCCTCGGCAAGAAGTGCCTCGCGCTGCGCATCGCCTCGGTGATGGCCCGCGACGAGGGATGGCTCGCGGAGCACATGCTCATCCTCAAGCTCACCTCGCCCGCCGGCGAGACCCGCTACGTCACCGGCGCCTTCCCCTCGGCCTGCGGCAAGACGAACCTGGCGATGCTCGTCCCGACCACGCCGGGCTGGAAGGTCGAGACGATCGGGGACGACATCTGCTGGATGAAGATCGGGCCCGACGGCTACCTCCGGGCGCTCAACCCCGAGGCCGGCTTCTTCGGAGTGGCGCCGGGGACGAATTCCGAGACCAACCCGAACGCCGTGCTCACGCTGGCGGCGAACTGCATCTTCACCAACACCGCCCTCACCGACGACGGCGACGTGTGGTGGGAGGACCTCACCCCCGAGCCGCCTGCACACCTCCTCGACTGGACCGGCCACGACTGGGCCCCGGGATCGCCGACCCCGGCTGCGCACCCGAACTCCCGCTTCACGGTGCCTGCCAGCCAGGACCCGGTCATCGCCCCCGAGTGGGAGGACCCCGCCGGCGTGCCGATCTCGGCGATCCTGTTCGGCGGCCGGCGCCCGAGCGTCGTCCCGCTCGTGCACGAGGCCTTCGACTGGGCCCACGGCGTCTTCCTCGGTTCGATCATGGGGTCGGAGACCACCGCCGCCCAGTCTGGCGCCGTCGGCAAGCTCCGCCGGGACCCCTTTGCCATGCTGCCGTTCTGCGGCTACAACATGGCCGACTACCTCGGGCACTGGCTCTCTTTCGCCGAACGTGTCGACGCCGACAAGCTGCCCCGCCTCTATTACGTCAACTGGTTCCGGAAAGACGCCTCCGGTCGCTATCTCTGGCCCGGCTTCGGCGAGAACGCCCGGGTGCTCGAGTGGATCTTCGACCGCTGCGCCGGGCGCGGCGAGGCCGTCCGCACACCGGTCGGGATGCTGCCGGCCCCGGGGGCGATCGACACCGGCGGCCTCGACGTCTCGGCCGAGGACATGGCCGAGCTGCTGCGTGTCGACGTCGACGAGTGGCTGGCGGAGGTCCCCGGCATCCGCGAGTTCTACGCCGGGTTCGGCGCCCACCTGCCCCCCGAGCTCGACCGCCAGGTGACCGCGCTCGAGCAGCGGCTCGAGGAGGCAGGCGGCGAGTAGCCCGGCGCCGGGCCCGGGCACCGGAGCAGCACAGGCTCCGGGCGTGGCTCGCGGCCTGTGGCTCGCGGCCTGT
>DAHUZG010000033.1 GCA_027306715.1 Acidimicrobiaceae bacterium | reverse complement strand
CGAGGAGGGCAAGCTGATCGCCGTCAGCGCCAGCGGCGAGGACCGCCAGATCGGCTCGCGTATCTCCGTCGAGGCGACGCTCGGCCTCGAGCCGAGCGACGACGGCGGGACGGTGATCGACGTCTCGGGGACCTACGAGGTCGCCGGGCGGGTGGCGACGCTCGGCGCCGGGACGATCAACCGGAAGGCGACGAAGATCATCGACCAGTTCTTCGCCGCCGCCGGCGCCGCGCTCGGGGGACGATGATGCTGCCGAGCTTCGCCCTCGCCCGCCCGCGGCGCCTCGATGAAGCCCTCGCCCTGCTCGCCGAGGACGGCGCCTCCGCGTACTGCGGGGGCACCGAGATCCTCATGGCGATGAAGCTCGGCCTGCTCGAGCCGCGCCTGCTCGTCGACCTCAAGCACGTGCCAGAGCTGCGCGGCGTACGCGTCTCGGGTGGCGAGCTCGTCGTCGGCGCCACGACCACTCACCGCGAGCTTGCCGCCGATCCCGACGTCGGGCGGCGCCTGCCGTTGCTGCGCGGTGTCGAGCTGCGGGTCGGCAACGCCCGGGTACGGGCGCAGGGATCGATCGGCGGCAACCTCTGCTTCGCCGAGCCGCGCTCTGACGTGACGACGGTGCTCGCAGCGCTCGGTGCCAGCCTCGTGCTCGCCTCGGCCGCCGGTCGCCGCCGGCTCAGTGTCGGCGAGTTCCTCCTCGGCGGCTACGAGACCGCGCTCGAACCCGGCGAGCTGCTCGTCGAGATCGTCGTCCCCGGCCTCGACCGGGTGCGCGGCGTCCACCTCAAGCAGCAGCACAGCGAGAGGCCGAGCGTCTCGGTGGTCGTCGTTCGTGACCGCGCCGACGGCTCGGCGGCCCTTGCCGTCGGCGCCGTCGGCGAGGTCCCGTACGTGCTCGAGCTGGCATCGCCGGCGGAGGCCGATCCCGAAGCCGTCGCGGCCGCCGTCGACCCGAGCGATGACCTTCTCGGCTCGGTCGAGTACAAACGGCACCTCACCGAGGTGCTCGTCCGCCGCGCCCTTGCGGCAGCCGGCAACGAGGAGGCTGCATGACCGAGATCGCCGAGCTGACGCCCGACGGCGTGGCGCAGCAGCCGAGGGCCCTTCGCATCCGGCTCGTCGTCAACGGCAACGAGGTCGAGCGCACCATCGAGCCCCGCATCACTCTCGCCGAGCTGCTGCGCGAGCATCTCCTGCTCACCGGCACCAAGCTCAGCTGCGAGGTCCAGGTCTGCGGCGTATGCACCGTCCTTGTCGACCGGCGGCCGGTGAGCTCGTGCACGTTCCTTGCAGCCGACGCCGACGGCTGCGCCGTCACGACGGTCGAGGGACTCGCCTCGGCCGGCGAGCTGCACCCGCTACAGGAGGCCTTCGTCGACAAGATGGCGGCGCAGTGCGGCTTCTGCACGCCGGGCTTCTTGATGATGGCGCTGGCGCTGCTCGAGGAGAACCCGCATCCGACGCGGGAGCAGATCGCCGAGCATCTCGACGGCAACATCTGCCGCTGCACGGGATATGCCCCGATCCTCGAGGCCGTCGAGTCCGTCGCCGGAATCACGCCATGAGCGCGACCGAGATCCGCACGGCGCTCAAGGCCCCCCGCGACGACGTCCCCGCCGCGGCCGGTCGGAGCGTCCGGCGGCGGGACCTCGTCGAGAAGGTGACCGGTGCAGCCCGATTCTGCGTCGACCTCGAGCGACCGGGGATGGTGCACGCCCGCGTCGTGCGCTCCGAACGGGCCCATGCGCGCATCCTCGGGATCTCGACGGCAGCGGCCGCTGCTTGCCCGGGCGTGACCGGCGTCGTCACGGCCGGCGACTTGAAGGGGATCGTGCCCCGTTTCGGCCACATCCTGCCTGACCACAGCATCCTCGCCGACAGCAAGGTGCGCTACTACGGCGAGCCACTCGCCATCGTCGTCGCCGACTCGCCGGCCGCGGCCTTCGACGCCGCCCGGCTCGTCACCGTGAGCTACGAGGACCTGCCGGCGGTGATGAGCGCTGCCGACGCCCTCCAGCCGGGGGCCCCTCTCGTCCACGAGGAGGACTACGGCGCGGTCGGCGACGAGTCGTTCACGGTGATGACCGGTCCGACTCCGGGCGGTCCGACTCCGGGCGGTCCGACTCCGGGCAGCGATGCGGCGAACGGCGCTGCTCGTTCGAGCAACGTGCTGCACGAGGTGAGCATCGGATGGGGTGACGTCGACGACGCCTTCACCCGCTCGGCGGTCGTCGTCGAGGGCACGATGCGCTTCCCGATGCTCTATGCGTACGCGATGGAGCCCTACAACGCGATGGCCGCCTTCGTCGACGGTCGCCTCGAGGTCGACACGACCGCCCAGCACCCGTTCATGGTGCGCGACGACCTGTCACGCATCTTCGGACTGCCGCTGGCGGCGATCACCGTCCGCAGCCCCTACGTCGGCGGCGGCTACGGCTCGAAGTCGTACACCAAGGTCGAGCCGCTCGCCGCTGTGGCGGCGATGCACACCGGCAAGCCGGTCAAGCTCGTCCTCGACGTCGAGCAGTCGATCTACACGACTCGCGCCGACTCGGCTGTCGTACGGGTGAAGAGCGGGTTCGATGCCGGCGGCGCGATCCTCGCCCGCCAGTTCGACATCGTCCTCGACTCGGGCGCCTACGCCGACAACAGCCCGCTCGTGCTCGCCAAGGCGGTCAACCGCTGCTTCGGGCCCTACCGGACACCGGCCCTGAAGGTGCGGGGACGCGCCGTCTACACCAACACCTCGCCCGCCTCGTCCTACCGCGGGTTCGGCGCGCCGCTCGGCGTGCTCGCCGGCGAGACCAACCTCGAGCAGGCCGCCGACCAGCTGGGCGTCGACTCGCGTGAGCTGCGCCGACGGAACCTCGCACGACCCGGCGAGGAGATCCTTCCCAACAAACGCGGTCTGGACGCCGACCTTGTCGCCGACCTCGACCTCGTCGGCGAGGCGCTCGACGCCGGGCGACCCGCGGACAGCTCGCTCTACGGCACGGGGCTCGCCTGCTCGGCCTCCGACGCCGGGGCGTTCCCGGTCTCGACCGTGATCGTCCGCGTCCAGGCAGACGGTTCGGTGATCGTC
>DAHUZG010000029.1 GCA_027306715.1 Acidimicrobiaceae bacterium | reverse complement strand
CCGCCTCGAGGGCGGCGCCGACGACGGCCCGCCACAGGGGCGGGGCGACGGGCCCGCCACGGCGGCGCAGGCGCACCGAGCCGGGGCGAGGGGTGGCCGCCCCGCGGCCGGCTGGCGGCCTTTGAGCAACGACGACGCCGGCGATGGTCACCGGCGCACGTTACCGGGGAGCCGGCGTCGGCTCGCTTCCCGGTCCCCACCGCGCCCGGTGGGCCGCTCGGCACGCGCCCGCGACATGCGCCCCGCGCACGGGCGGGCAGGATCATGTTGGACCGAGACGCTCTGGACAGAGACGCTCTGGACAGAGACGTCGGACAAAGACCGAGCGTCGTCGCTGGACCGTGGAGGCGAGATGACGACCCAGGACAGCCTTACCGAGGGCGAGCGACTCGCCGGGCTCAGCGTCGGACAGCTCCGCCGGCTCGTCGGCCTCGTCGAGCACGACCCTTCGACCGATCCTTTCCCGCTCTCGGGCTGGGACGCCGTCGTCTGGGTGGTCGGCAACGCCACCCAGACCGCCGCCTACTACCAGCGGGTCTGGGGGATGCAGCTCGTCGGCTACTCGGGTCCGGAGACCGGCGACCGTGAACGTCGCGCCTACGTCCTCGTGAGCGGCGCCGTGCGCTTCGTCGTCACCGGCGCCGTCGCGCCGCGCAGCCCGCTCGTCGCCTGGCACGGCCGCCACGGCGACGGTGTGGCGGACGTGGCGCTGCAGGTCCCGGACGTCGATCGGTGCGTCGATCATGCCCGCCTCGCCGGGGCGACGGTGCTCGAAGAGCCGCACGAGCTGAGCGACGAGCAGGGAACCGTGCGGATCGCCTCGCTCGCCGCCTACGGCGAGACGCGCCACACACTCGTCGATCGCTCCCGGTACGACGGCATCTACCTTCCCGGCTTCGTCGCTGCCGGGGGCGGCGGGCACTGCGCCGCCACCTTCGAGGCTCTCGACCACGTCGTCGGCAACGTGGAGCTCGGCAGGATGGAGCGCTGGGTCGAGTACTACCGCCGGGTGATGGGGTTCACGAACATGGCGGAGTTCGTCGGCGAGGACATCGCCACGAGCTACTCGGCGCTCATGTCGAAGGTCGTCGCCAACGGCGACCACCGCGTGAAGTTCCCTCTCAACGAGCCCGCCGTCGGCAGGCGCCAGAGCCAGATCGACGAGTACCTCGAGTTCAACGACGGTCCCGGCGTGCAGCACCTGGCGCTTGCCACGAGCGACATCGTGCGCAGCGTCGAGGAGCTGTCGGCACGTGGCGTCGAGTTCCTCGTCACCCCGGACTCCTACTACGAGGACCCCGATCTGCGGGCGCGGATCGGGGCCGTGCGGGTCCCGGTCGAAGAGCTCCAGCACCGAGGGATCCTGGTCGACAGCGACGAGGACGGCTACCTCCTTCAGATCTTCACCAAGCCGATCGGCGACCGGCCGACGGTCTTCTTCGAGCTGATCGAGCGGCACGGCTCGCTCGGCTTCGGGAAGGGCAATTTCAAGGCGCTCTTCGAGGCGATCGAGCGCGAGCAGGCGCTCAGGGGAAATCTCTGAGGGGGATCTCCCGACATCGGCGGGCACCACCGGTCGCCGCGCGTAGTCTGCAGGTGGAGGCGACGGTGGCTCATTACCAGCAGCGAGGCAGCATCCCGCCGAAGAGGCACACGCGCCACGGGCGTCCCGAGGGCGGCATCTGCTACGAGGAGCTGATGGGCGAAGAGGGATTCGTCTCCAACTCCGCCCTGCTCTACCACCGCCGCCCACCGTCGGCGATCGTCGACGCACGGGCCTGGGAGCTCGGCCGCCAGCTGCGCCAACCCAACCGGCCGCTGCTGGCACGGCATCTCCGCCTGCACGAGCTGTTTCCCGGCAAGGAGTGGAAGGCGCTCGACGCCGTCACCGGTCGGCGGGTCGTCCTCGGCAACGACGACGTCCGGATCAGCTACGTCGCCTGCGGTGCGCCCTCACCGCTCTACCGCGACGCCATCGGAGACGAGTGCGTGTTCGTCGAGGGCGGCAACGGACTCCTCGAGACGGCGTTCGGGCCCGTCGGGCTCGGCCCCGGCGACTACGCCGTCATCCCGCGGGGGACGTTGCACCGCATCGTCCCGAGCAGCAACGAGGCGTTGCGCCTCTACTGCATCGAGTCCTCGGGCCACATCGCACCCCCGAAGCGCTATCTCTCGCGATTCGGCCAGTTCCTCGAGCACTCGCCCTATTGCGAGCGGGACCTGCGCCCGCCCGGCGACCCGCCCGACGGCGGAGGCGAGCCGGCGGAGGTCTACGTCAAGCACCGCGCGCCTGTCCCGGGCGGCGTCGGGGGCTCGATCCACGTCATGGCCAGCCATCCCTTCGATGTCGTCGGTTGGGACGGCTGTTTGTACCCGTATGCCTTCAACGTCGCCGATTTCGAGCCGATCACCGGGCGGGTGCACCAGCCGCCGCCGGCGCACCAGGTGTTCGAAGGACCGAGATTCGTCATCTGCAACTTCGTGCCGCGGAAGGTGGACTACCACCCCGGCGCCATCCCGGTCCCCTACTACCACTCGAACGTCGACTCCGACGAGGTGATGTTCTACAGCGGGGGCGAGTACCGGGCCCGGAGCGGTAGCGGGATCGGACCGGGGTCGGTGTCGCTTCACCCAGCAGGGTTCGTCCACGGCCCACAGGCCGGCGCCTACGAGTCGTCGACCGGCACCGAAGCAGTCGACGAGCTGGCGGTGATGATCGACGCCCATCGACCGCTCGAGCTCGGCGAAGGGGGCCTTTCCTGCGAAGACCCCGGCTACGCCTGGAGCTGGGCGGGTGGCCGGGCGCCAGAGCGTCGATGAGCCGTCGATGAGCGCGCCGTTGGGCGGTGGCACCGAGAGCTGGGTCGAGGGCGCCGGCGGCGGCCACCCGTTCGGCATCGACAGCCTTGCCTGGGGGGCGGCGACGCTCCCGGGCGGTCACGAGCCGCGACTCGTGGCGCGCATCGGCGACCTGGCGCTCGACCTGGCGCCGGCGACTGAGTCGTTGGCACCTGATCTCGCGCCGCTCGTGGGTGGCTCGAGCCTCAACCGCCTTCTCGCCGAGCCGGCGCAGACCTGGCACGAGGTGCGCGCCCGGATCGCCGACTGGCTGAGCGAGCGACGCCATCGCGCCGCCGTCGAGCCCCATCTCGTGCCGGTCGGCGACCTCAGGCTGCACCTCCCCATCGAGGTTGCCGACTACGTCGACTTCTACGCCTCCGAGCACCACGCGACCAATGCCGGCAGGCTGTTCCGCCCCGGCGGCGACCCGTTGCCGGCAGCCTGGAAGCACCTCCCGATCGGCTACCACGGTCGGGCCGGCACGGTCGTCGTCTCGGGCACCCCCGTGCGGCGCCCACGGGGCCTTCGCCGTGGCAGCGACGGCGAGATCACCTACGGGGCGAGCGAGCGCCTCGACGTCGAGGTCGAGGTCGGCTTCGTGCTCGGAAGCCCCACGGTTGCCGGCGAGCCCGTGCCGCTCGAGCAGGCCGAGGACCATCTCTTCGGAGTCTGCCTGGTGAACGACTGGTCCGCCCGCGACATCCAAGCCTTCGAGTACGTCCCGCTCGGCCCCTTTCTCGGCAAGTCGTTCGCCACCTCGGTCTCGCCGTGGGTAGTCCCCTTCGAAGCCCTCGCCCGGGCACGCGTGGCCCCGCCGCCACGTGACGTCCCTCTGGCTGCCTACCTCGACGACAGTCGCAGCGCGCCCGGGGCGCTCGACCTCGAGCTCAGTTTGCGCCTGCAGGGCACCGAGCTCTCCCGGCCGCCCTTCGCGGCGATGTACTGGACGCCGCTCCAGCTCGTCACCCACCTCACCGCCAGCGGGGCGACGATCCGGGCGGGGGATCTGATCGCCTCCGGCACGGTGAGCGGGCCGCAGCCGGACCAGCTCGGCTGCCTGCTCGAGCTGACCCGGGGTGGCAGCGAGCCGTTGGAGCTGCCCGACGGGTCGCGGCGCGGCTATCTCGAAGACGGCGACACCGTCGTCATCAGCGGACGTGTGCCCGGACGTGACGGGCGGCCCGAGCTGTCGCTCGGGGAGGTGAGCGGCACGGTCCTGGCAGCGGGCTGAGCCGCCGCGACGCCGCGGCCCGCCGCGG
>DAHUZG010000028.1 GCA_027306715.1 Acidimicrobiaceae bacterium | reverse complement strand
CGACGCCGCGGCGGTGGTCGCTGCGGCACTCGGGGCCGGTGTCGTCGCCAACGCCCCGGTGCCGGGTGTGATCCGCCTCGCCCCGCCGTACGTGATCACCGAGGCCGAGCTCGAGCGGGCCGTCGAGGCGCTCGGCGCGGCGCTCTCCGGCGCCCGGGCAGCCGCACCGGCCGGCTCGAGGCGATGACCTCGGTGATCGGTGAGGGCCGCGTCGCCAAGGGGCGGCGCCAGCACGTCCTCTCGCGCCTGCTCGGCGAGCACCTCGTGACGAGCCAGCCGCAGCTCGTCGAGCTGCTGGCGGCCGAGGGGATCCGCGCCACCCAGGCCACGGTGTCACGCGACCTCGAGGAGCTCGGGGCGGTGAAGGTCCGCATGCCCGGCGTCGAGGGTCAGGTCTACGCCGTCGCCGAGCTGCCGAAGGACCACGCCGTGCCGGCTGACCACCTGCGTCGGGTGCTCGGGGAGTGGGTCGTCGAGATCGCCCTCTCGGCCAACCTCGTCGTGCTCCGCACGCCTCCCGGATCTGCCCACGTCGTCGCCTCGGCCCTCGACCGCACCGGGTTGCCCGGAGTGGTCGGGACGCTCGCCGGTGACGACACCGTGTTCGTCGCCGCCGACGACAGCCTCGGCGGCCCGGCCCTCAAGGCCCGGATCAGCGAGCTCTCCGGGCGATGACCGCCGGCGTGCGCGGCTTGAGACAATCGCGCGCCCGCAGGCCGGGCGCGAGCAAAGGGGGGCACGATCGATGAGGAACCTGCCGGTCCTGCCGGTGTGCCCGGGCGCCGGCATCCCCGCTGCGGGCGGGGGGACGAGATGACGCTCTGGGCCCAGCGGATGGCGTCCGGGCCGGCCGAGGCGATGATGTCCTTCACCGCCAGCCTCGACGTCGACCGGCACCTCGGGCCCGACGACGTGCGCGCCTCGATCGCCCATGTCCACGGGCTCGAGCGCGCCGGCATCCTCACTGCTGAGGAGTCCAAGGCCCTCACCACGGCGCTGCGCCAGGTTGGCGACGAGCTCGAGGCGGGCATCTTCGCCTTCGAGCCCGCCGACGAGGACATCCACTCCGCGATCGAGCGCCGTGTCACCGACCTCGCCGGCGAGGCGGGGGAGAAGCTCCACACCGGCCGCAGCCGGAACGACCAGGTGGCGACGGCTCTCCGCCTGCACACCAAGCGCCGGCTCGCCGAGACGGCGGCGGGCGTGCTGGAGCTGCAACGCCGCCTGCTCGAGCGCGCCCGGGAGGCCGGCGAGGCGACCCTGCCGGGTTACACCCACCTGCAGCGGGCGCAGCCGGTCCTTCTCGCCCACCACCTCCTTGCCCACGGATGGGCCCTTGCACGAGACGTCGACCGCATCGGCGACGCCTCTCGCCGGCTCGACGTCTCGCCGCTCGGTGCCGGCGCGCTCGCCGGCTCGTCGTTGCCGCTGCAGCCGGACTCGGTCGCCGTCGAGCTCGGGTTCGCCTCGCGTTTCGAGAACTCCCTCGATGCGGTGAGCGACCGTGACTTCGTCGCCGAGGCGCTCTTCGCCTGCTCGATGCTGGCGGTGCACCTGTCGCGCCTCGGCGAGGAGATCGTCATCTTCTCGACCGAGGAGTTCGGCTTCTACCGCCTCGACGACGCCTGGTCGACGGGCAGCTCGATGCTGCCGCAGAAGAAGAACCCCGACGTCGCCGAGCTCGCCCGGGGGAAGACCGGCCGGCTGATCGGCCACCTCTGCGGCTTCCTCGCCACCTTGAAAGGCCTTCCGCTCGCCTACAACCGGGACCTGCAGGAGGACAAGGAGCCCCTCTTCGACAGCTTCGGGCAGCTGGCGCTGGCACTTCCGGCGATGGCCGGCGTGATCGAGACGATGCGCTTCGACCTCGACAAGATGGGCACCGCAGCCGACGCCCCGGCGCTGGCGGCAGTGGACCTGGCCGAATGGCTGGTCGCCCGCGGGGCTCCCTTTCGCTCGGCTCACGGCCTCGTCGGCTCGCTCGTGCGCGAGTCGCTCGAGCGAAAGCTCGACCTCGGCGAGCTCGTCGCCGCCCACCCAGAGCTCGGCCCGGAGGCGGCCGAGCTCCTCGAGCCCGGGGCAGCGATCCAGCGCCGGCGCACCCCAGGCGGTGCGGGCAGCGAGGCGGTCGCCGTCCAGCTCGAGCGCTTCGCCGAGCGGCTCGCTCTCGACGAGGCGCGTGTCGCCGCCTTCACGCCGCCGTCGTAGCGCCGAGGCCGCGCCGCTCGGAGCCGTCGGCCTGGCGGGTGCACGGCTCGTCGAGCGGGAGGAGCTGAGCCGGGAGGCCGCCGCGGTGGCACCTGCGCTCCTGGGCAAGGTGCTCGTGCGGTGGCTCCCGGGCGGGCGCCTCCTCGCCGGGCGGATCGTCGAGGTCGAGGCCTACGCCGGCGCCGCGGACCCCGCCTCGCACGCCTTCCGGGGGCGGACGGCGCGCAGCGCCACGATGTTCGGGCGGGCCGGCCTGCTCTACGTCTACTTCACCTACGGCATGCACCACTGCGCCAACGTCGTCTGCGGGGAGCCCGGCATCGCCGAGGCGGTGCTGCTGCGGGCCCTCGAGCCGCTCGCCGGGCTCGAGGAGATGAGGGCGCGGCGTCCCGCGGCGCGTACCGACCTCGCCCTCTGCTCGGGGCCCGCCCGGCTGTGCGAGGCGCTCGGGATCGACCGCAGCCTCGACGGTGCCGACCTCGTCCCGGCCGAGGCGGCGGCGCCTTCCGGCGGAGGGATCGTCCTGCTCGACGACGGCACGACAGCACCGGCCCGTCCGTTGCGGGGAGAGAGGATCGGGCTCGGCGCCTCGGTCGGCACGGCGGCGACCTGGCCCTGGCGGTTCGGCGTGCCGGAAAGCCGCGCCCTCTCGAGGCCGTTCCGGGCCTGGCCAGCGGCAACGCCGCCGCGGTAGGAGGCGTCCTGGACCGAGGCGGCGCCCTGACCCCCGGCCGAGCCCTGACACAGCCGCCGCCCGCCTCTGGTACACTTCGCCTCGGCGGGTGGGAGCAGCGCTCCGGCCCGCTTCGGCGCCTTCGGGCACCGAAGGCCGCAGCTGTACCGCGGGCGTTTGACAAGCCCTGCGGCAGTGCTAAGGTCGCACTTCGCTTCGGACGGGCAACCGCGCCGGAGCCGCCAACCGGGCGAGGGTCATACCCCGCTCCGGTGGCGCCAGGAGCCGCTCACCGCTCAGGCGGGAGGCTCCCGAGCGCAGAGGCACCTCCTTCCGTGAGGAAGCGTGCTCCGTCGTCGCTCCTTGAGAACGGAAGAGGAACAGCCAAAAGCCAGTGCGGGTGACCGCCGGCTCGCAGGTTCATCGCGGGCAGGCGGTCACGAAGTCAATTGCACTGACAACGGACAACGTTGTCTTGTACTAGGTCGGTAGGGGCGTCAGGCTCCTGCCGGCTCTCAACTGGATTGATCGGCGGGCAACCGCCGTGAGGTCCCGATGGAGAGTTTGATCCTGGCTCAGGACGAACGCTGGCGGCGTGCTTAATACATGCAAGTCGAACGGGGCCCATCCGCTCGCAAGAGTGGGGAAGGCCTAGTGGCGAACGGGTGCGTAACACGTGAGCAACCTGCCCCGGAGTTCGGAATAACAGTGGGAAACCGCTGCTAATACCGAATGCCCCCACCGCCCCGCATGAGGTGGTGAGGAAAGGCCATATCAATCGGTATGGCCGCTGCGGGAGGGGCTCGCGGCCTATCAGCTTGTTGGTGAGGTGATGGCTCACCAAGGCGACGACGGGTAGCTGGTCTGAGAGGACGATCAGCCACACTGGGACTGAGACACGGCCCAGACTCCTACGGGAGGCAGCAGTAGGGAATCTTGCGCAATGGGCGAAAGCCTGACGCAGCAACGCCGCG
>DAHUZG010000027.1 GCA_027306715.1 Acidimicrobiaceae bacterium | reverse complement strand
GCAGGCTGGGCAGCAGCAGGCTGGGCAGCAGCAGGCTGGGCAGCAGCAGGCTGGGCAGCAGCAGACTGGGCAGCAGCAGACTGGGCAGCAGCAGGCTGGGCAGAACCAGGCTGGGCAGAACCAGGCTGGGCAGAACCAGGCTGGGCGGGGCGAGCCGGAGGGGCGGCGAGCCGCTGCAGGGGGACGACCGGGCGGCCTGCCGACGGCGAGCGGGCGACGCCGGAGCCCGTGCCGGCGAGCGTCTGTCGCAAACCTGGCACAGGGCCGTCCTCGGAGGCCGCCGCGGCACTTGGGAGGTCGAGCGAGGGGCCGGAAACCTCTTCCTTCGGTGCGGGCGGTGGGACCGGAGCGCTGAGAGGCGCCAACGGCCGCCGCAGCGTGGCGATGCCGCTCGCTTCGCCGCTCGGCGCGTCGGAGCCGCTGTCGTGGCCGAGGGGGCGAAGCGTGACCGTCGGGTCTTGTCAGGAGCTCAGCTCGTCCTGCAAGCGGGCGGAGACGACTCGGGGCATCGAGGTGATCGAGCGCTGGATCGGCGGCAGTGCCGCCCAGGGAGGCGGCGCTGGCGGGGTGCGCATCGGCTCGGCAGCGGCCGCCCGGGCCGATGGGCCCGGTTCCACCGCCGGACCGGCGCGGTCCTCCAGCCGGGGGGCGCCCGCTCGGGCGCGGCCAGGACCGGGACGTCCCGAGCGGCGGGACGGCCACAGCCTCATTGCGCGCTCCGGCCCTTGGCGCGCTGACCGCTCGGCGCGTGCTGGGCGCTCACGTCAGTGCTCGCCCGACAGCCGGCGGTTGATGTGGGCGATCTCTTCGACGAAGCGCCGGCGAGTCGCGTGCTCGAGGTCGAGGATGTCGTCGAGCGACCAATGGAAGTGGTAGGCGACGTACGCGACCTCCTCGTACAGACGGTCGACCGCGTACGTCACGATTCCCCCAGGCGACCACCGGCCAGATCGACCGAGAACTGCTCGTGGCAGGCCGGGCAGGTGACCGCCGCCAGGGTGTGGCCCTCGGAGTTCACCCGCCGGTAGAGATCCTGCAGGAAGGCGAGGTCGGAGGCAAAGAGGTGCTCGACGACGTTGGCGTTGACGCTCTCGCCCTCGAGGTTGCCGAGGCGGGTGATCACCCGCGCCAGCAGCACGACCGTCAGGTACGGCGGGTTCGTCCGCACACGGTCGTCGTGCAGCGGAAGCAGCTCGTCGCGCGCCGTTGCCAGTCGCATCGTCCCGGTCCGGTGCACCGTGCCGCTGTTGTCGACGTAGCCCCGCGGCAGCACAAAGTCGAACTCCGTACGCAGCTCGTAGGGCTGATCGTAGGACTGCTCGCGCAGGGCGACAGCGCCACCGGCAACCGGTTGCTCAGCTTCGAGCGGCACCGCCGCCTCCGCCGATTCCAGATCCTGCCCGGTACCGGACGGGGCGGCGACCGCACCCCGGCGCATCACGACGCCGGCTCGAGACCTTCGTGAGCGATCGTCAGCTTCTCCGTGAGGATCGAGGTGTCGCCGGCCTTCAGCTGGCCGTACTCGACGCTCTTGGCCCAGCCGTTGGTGAACTTGAACGACTGCACCGGGTTGCCCATGTAGTCGTAGATGTTGACCTGGCCACCCTTGCGGGCGCTGACCATGTTCCCCTCGAAGACGCTCTGGATCCAGGTGTGCCAGCCGGTGTCGGCCGTCACGCCGCGCGTGAGCGTGATCTCGCCCGCCTTCTTCCGCCCGGGGAGCATCTTGTTGACGTACTGACCGGTCGGGGTGTTGTGCTTCAGCTCGATCGAGTCGACCTCGAGCTTCAGGCCCTCGATCTCTTGGATCTCCTTGATCTCGATGCCGTCGATCTCCAGACCGAACGACCAGCCGACTCCGGTGTCCCAATCCATCAGTCCCATGCTGGACTCTCCTGTTCGATGTGTTGCAGTCTTCGATGTGCTCCAGCGGCGTCGAGCGCCGCTGCGACCTGGTCAACGAACTTGGGCTCGGCAGCGGCCCGAGCCGGTGCCGTAGCTGGCGGGACGGCGCTCGGCCGTCCGGCGGATCCGCCTCCGCCCGCCGCCGGCGATGCCGGCAGCGGGCGGCACGCGCGGCTACTCGGCGACGAGGCTCGTCCCGCCTGAGAACTGCGACAGCCGGAAGATGACGAACTCGGCCGGCTTGACGGGGGCGATGCCGATCTCACAGACGACCTGCCCGGCGTCGATGCCCTCGGCCGGGTTGGTCTCGCCGTCGCACTTGACGAAGAACGCCTCTCCCGGCGTGCCGCCGAAGAGGGCGCCTTTTCGCCACTCGTTGACGAGGAAGCCCGCGATCGTGCGCCGGATCTTCGACCACAGGTTGGGGTCGTTCGGCTCGAACACGACCCAGTCCGTTCCCTGGAGGATCGACTCCTCGAGGTAGTTGAACAGCCGCCGGACGTTGATGTACCGCCAGGCGGGGTCGCTCGAGAGGGTGCGGGCACCCCAGACGCGGATGCCGCGGCCGGGGAACGAGCGGATGGCGTTGACGCCGATCGGGTTGAGCAGGTCGTGCTCGGACTTGGTGATGTTCAGCTCGATCGAGATGGCACCCCGCACGACCTCGTTGGCCGGCGCCTTGTGGACGCCGCGGGTGTCGTCGCTGCGGCCCCAGATGCCGGCCATGTGGCCGCTCGGGGGAACGAAGGTGTTCGTGCCCGAGGCGGGGTCGAAGACCTTCACCCACGGCCAGTACAGAGTCGCGTACTTGGAGTCGTAGCCGGCCGCCTCGACGCGCCACTCGCGGATCCCCTGGGCGTTCAGCCCGGGCGGCGGGTCGATGATCGCCATCCGATCGCCCATGAGCTCGCAGTGCGAGATCATGGCCAGCTGCACGGCCTTCACGCCCTCGTGATCGATCAGTCCCTTCTGGTAGGCGCTCATCAGGTCCGGAACGCTCACCATGGTGATCTCGTCGATCGCCTCGAGGCCGCCGAGGCCCGAGCGTGAGGCCGAGTCGCCGACGTAGTCGCCGGCAGTGAGGTGCTCCGGCGCCGAGGCTCCACCCCCGCCGAGGCTGACCGCGCCGCGGGCGACGGCCTCGATGGCCGTCTTCGTCGCCTCTTCGAGCCGGATCAGCTGCGACTGCGCGTTGACCACCGTGACGACGTTGGTGCGGCCGCGCTTGGTGCTGACCGGGTCGAAGGTCTCGGCGACGTCGCTGCCGCGCTTGACGACGAGCTTGAACGCCCCGTCGTCGCCGCCGCTCTCGGAGTCGCCCACCTCGACGGTGATCGTGTTGCCGGACTCGCCGGCGCTCAGAGCGGAGATCTTGTAGGCACCGAGCGTCGCGTCCTGGCCAGAGGGAAGCTCGGCGACAGCCGGTCGCTCGGCGCCGCCCGAGCCGATACGGACGACGTAGCAGGCGCCGCCGCCGTTCTGGAAGTAGCCGTAGACGGCGTGCGAGAGGTACGCGCCCTCGACGAAGTCCCCGAAGCTCTGGCTGTACTGGCTCCAGTTGGTGACCAGCGTGGGCGTGTTGAAGGGACCCTTCTCGGCGAGGCCGACGAAGGCGGCAACGGCGGTGCCGACCCCCTCGATGGGCCTCGACCCTGAGTCGACCTCCTCGACGTACACGCCGGGAGACAGGTACGTGGGCATGGATTGGCTCCCTCCTAGGACGGGGCGCAGCCTCGGTGCACGAGGACCGTTTTGAGCGGACTACTTCCGGGTAGGAATCATGACTCGGCGCGCGGCCGTCGCGCCATGCCCAAAGCGCGTCTCAATGTGCAGACATCCGTGCCCGATCGGGCAACGGCACTGCAAGAACGTGCCAGTCAGGTACGGGTGCGCCGTACGGGCCGGGTGCTCAGTTCGCGGGGCCGGTCGCCCGGTCCGACCTTGCCTGCCCCGCCGCCGGGGTGCCCCGGGGCGGCTGAGAACCTCTCAGAGGGAGCCTGTCAGATCTGCTCGTACTCGCGCTGCAGCTGCGCCGAGACAGCGTCGGCCGTCCGCTCCGCCTCGAGCTCGAACCGGTCGGAGGGATGCGAGACCTGGATGCCTCCCGCTTGGGGAGTGCCCGCCACGGGCCCCTCGCGCTGCTGCTTCACGTGGGTGAGCTCGTGGAACAGCGTTCGCTGCGCCTGTGGCGTGCCGGACTGGAACCGGTCGGGGTTGACGACCACCTTGTTGGCGACGGTGAACGCCGTGGCGTCGACCGACGACGTCGACGCCCGGTCGCGGACCACCTGGACATCGGAGAGACCGGTCTTGAGCACCGGCTCCATCACCCGGCGCGTCGAGGCGTCGACCGGCTCGCCGCTGCGACTGACGGCGCTGTGGACCGGCGAGGCTCCGGCGTCGCCCCCGGGCCCGTTCCCCGCCCCGTCGGCGTGATCGTGCCCGGCGTGATCGTGCCCGGCTTGATCGTGCCCGGCTTGGGACTCGGGCTCGCCGCCGTCCTCGCGCTGCAGGTAGGTCGATGTGGCACGGTTGCCCGCCGTGCGCTGCAGGTTCAACAGCATCGAGGCGCTGACGCCGGCCCGCGGCCTCGCCGCAGCAGCGGCGCCCGACGCAGCGCTGCGAGCTTCGTCACCCGAGCGGCTCCTTCCCGCCCGGGCCGGCAATGCTGCCTGCACGCCGGGCGCGCCGTATTCGGCGTCCCGGTCCTGCTCGAAGCCGGCCATCACCAACCTCCTCGGATCGGTGTGAGCTTAGACCACAGGGCATGCCGGATACCACGCCTCGGCCCGCTGGGAGCGGTCACGGCCGGGAGCCTCAGCCCTCGTCGGCGATGGCGTCGTGCCATTGGCCGAACTCGGAGCGGACCGAGAGTCGACCGAGCTTGCGGTACTCGCGGTGGACGGCGCGCACGAGATCGGCCATCGTCACCTCGCCCCCGCGCTCTGCAGCGAGGTACCCGGCGGTGAGGGCGATCGAGGAGATGTTGCCGCCGGAGAGCTCGAAGCTGGCGGCGAGGAAGTCGAGCTCGACGTCGTCGGCGAGCGGGACCTTGGCGCCGAGCGAGCGTTCCCAGAGCTGGCGGCGCTGCTCGACGTCGGGGAAGGGGAAGTCGACAAGCGAGTCGAGGCGGCGGGTGAACGCGTCGTCGACGTTGGCACGCAGGTTGGTGGCGAGGATCGCCAGCCCGTCGAAGGTCTCGATGCGCTGAAGCAGGTAGGCGACCTCGATGTTGGCGTAGCGGTCGTGCGCGTCGCGGACCTCGGAGCGCTTGCCGAACAGGGCGTCGGCCTCGTCGAAGAGCAGCACCCCGTTGACGCCGTCGACCTCGGAGAAGATGCGCTCGAGGTTCTTCTCCGTCTCGCCGATGTACTTGTCGACGACGGTGGCGAGGTTGATCGTGTACAGCTCGAGACCGAGCGCGCCGGCAACGACCTCCGCCGACATCGTCTTGCCGGTCCCCGAGTCGCCGGCGAACAGTGCCGTCACCCCCCGGCCGCGCCCACCCCCGGGGCGCATCTGCCACTCGCCGAGCACGACGTCGCGGTAGCGGACCCGGCTGACGAGCTCGTGCAGCAGGCGCAAGGTGCCCGCCGGCAGGACCAGGTCGTCGAAGCCGACCGCCGGCTCGATGCGGTGTGCCATCTTCTCGAGCCCGGCGGCGTTCTGCGAGCGCGCCCCGGCGACAAGGTCCTCGCGGCGCAACGGCGACCCGCTGTAGGCGGCGTGCAGCCGTGCCGCCAGCGCTCCGCGTTGCGCCTGCTCCGGTCCGAGCCGGAAGGTGCCGGTCGCCTCCTCGATGGCCCCGGTGGCGACCCGCTCGCCGTCCAGGCTCGCCAGCCACGAGCCCAGCCGGGCAGCCGGGGTGACGAGGGGGGCATGGACGACGAGCGGGACCCGGATGCTCCAGGACGGGTCCCAGCCGACGCGTCCGAGCAGCACCACCTCCACGGCCAGCTCCGCGAAGGCCCGCACGAGCGAACGCTCGCGGGCGCTGCCGTCGCCGGTTCCGGCAAGCGACTCGAGCGGGCCGGCGACGACACCGGCACCGAGCAGGCGAGCCTCACGACCGGCGGAGCGGGCGAGCGCGGCGGCGTCGGCGTCGGGATCGAGCCGGCTCAGGTCGAGATGGAGCGCCGCCAGGCCGCGTGCTGCGAGCGCCTGGGCGGCGAGCGAGCGACCGGCGGTGCCGGGGCGCTCACGCAGGTAGGCGAAGCCGCTACCGGCCTCGAGTGCCCGCGCGAGCGGTCGCGGGTCGAGCTCGACCGGCGGCGGCGCGGGTACGAGCAGCGGTGCCAGCTCCGGCGCCGGGCGGTCATCGCCGAGCAGGTGGGCGCTCACCCGGTCCGGAACGCGCAGGGATCGGGTGAGGAACGGGCGTTCCACCTCGTCGACGACGAGCAGCCCGCCGGCGAGGAGCGGTGCCCCCGCCTCGAGGCGCTGGCGTCCGACCCCCGAGGTCGGCGGCTGCCCGCACAGCTCGAGCGCCAGCCCGATCGTCGCCCGCCGGAGGGTGACGTCGTCGTTGAGGTAGCCGTAGAGGCGCTCGAAGCGGCTGTCGAGGTCGGGGGCCACGGCGACAAGGAGGAGGTCGATGTCGAGCGAGTCGAGCCCGAAGCGCGACGCCATCTCGGAGAGCCGGCTCGGGCCGGCTTCTCCGGCCCGACGCTCGGCGGCGGCGGCGATCGCCTGGCGGGCGGCCACCAGGCGGTCACCGGGAGACTCGAGCGGCGGCCACCCGCCGGCGAGCAGCCTGTCCACGTCGTCGTCGTCGAGGTAGAGGCCCCTGAAGGCGTCGTCGGGATCGTCGTCGATCTCGCGCCGCACGCCGACAGCGCGCCGGACCTGCATCTCGAGCACGGCGAGGAGAGCGAGGAGGTGCCCCGTCGATCCGCCCGGCGCGCCGGGCCCGGGTCCGGGGCCGGCGAGGGGGACGGCGGACGGAAAGACCGAGTCCCGACCGGCTGGCGACGACGGAGCGTCACCGGGGCCAGGGACGGCGTCCTGTCCGGATGCCACCACGCCCAGGACGGCTGCGCTCGGCGCGGGCTTTGTCGTGGCGACCCCGGCCCGCCCGCGCTTGCTCGCCCCGGCAGGGGCCCTCGGGCTCATCTCCCGCTGCTGGCCGCGCTCGCCCCGCTCGCCG
>DAHUZG010000241.1 GCA_027306715.1 Acidimicrobiaceae bacterium | reverse complement strand
AACCCGGTCGATCGCTACCACGCTCTCGGCGCTCTCGGCGCCGGGCTGATGCTCCCGCGGACCCTCGGCGGCGAGGCAGCGGGAACCGTCGCCGGGCGGCGCGTCGCCGTGAGCGGATCCGGCCTCGGAGGAGAGCGGCCGGGGGCCTTCGCCACCCGTGTCGTCGTCCCCGAGGCGGCGCTCGTCGACGTGCCGGCGGGCGTGGACCTGCGACAGGCCGCTTGTGCGCCGATCGCGGGCCGCACCGCCTGGCGCTGCACGGTCGACCTGGCGTCGGTCGGTGCCGGGGATCGCGTCCTCGTCCTCGGTGCGAGCGGCGGTGTCGGTGCCGTGATGGTGTCTCTGGCGCTCGGCCTCGGCGCCGAGGTCGTCGCCCACACCGGCAATCCGGTCAAGGCCGCCTGGCTGCGGGCACGCGGCGCCGAGGTCGTCGTCGCCGCCTCCCCCGACGATGTTGTCGCTTCCCCCCGGCTGGCGGCGCTCTCGCCGACGGTGATCCTCGACCCCCTCGGCGACGGCTTCAGCGGAGCGGCCGTCGAGCTGGCCGCCCCGGGCGGCCGCATCGTTCTCTACGGCACCTCCGCGGCCGCCGACGGGGAGCTGCCTCTCCGCCAGCTCTACCGCAAGGGCCTGCGCCTGCTCGGCTACGCCGGCCTCGCAGACCCGCCGGAGGCGGTGCGGGCAGCGACGGTGTCGGTTCTCGAGGCTGTCGCCGCCGGACGTCTCGAGATCCCGATCGACTCCGTCCTCGGGCTCGAGGAGGTGAACAAGGCGTTCTCCCGCATCGCCGCCCGGCTCGTGCGCGGCAAGCTCGTCGTCGAGCCCGGTGCCTGACCGAGGCGCCTCAGTCAGCCAAGCGCGGAGGCGGTCTCGCCGGACGGCTCGAAGATCGGCAGCCCGGCAAGCAGCTCGTAGGAGTGCAGGCGCTCGTCGTGATCGAAGACGTTGGTCGTCACCGCCAGCTCGTCGGCGCCCGTCTCCGCGAGCAGGGCGGCGAGCTGGTCGCCGGCGGTCGCCGGGTCCCCGACGACATGTGACGAGGTGGCGCGGAGGGCGACCGCCTCCTCCTCGGGAGACCATGCGTACCTCGACGCCTCCTCTGGCGAGGGCAGCTTGCCCGGGCGCCCGCTGCGAAGTCGCATCATCGAGAGCCGCATCGAGCCGTGCAGGAAGCGAGCCCTCTTCTCGTCCCCGGCCAGCACGGCGGCGATGCCGAGCATCAGGCGCGGCGCGGCGAGCCGCTCAGAGGGCCGGAAGAGCGAGCGGTAGAGCTCGACGGCGGCGAGGGTGTTCTCCGGCATGAAGTGATGGGCGAAAGCGAACGGCAGGCCGAGGTGGGCGGCGACCTGGGCGGAGTAGCCGCTCGAGCCGAGCAGCCAGACTTCCGGCCGGCTGCCCTCGCCGGGCACGGCGTGGACGCGGGCCAAGGGATGGTGCTCGGGATAGCTCCCGTCGAAGAAGGCGATCAGCTGGCCGAGCTGCTCGAGGAAGTCCTCCGCCTCGAGCCCGGCGCCGCGGCGAAGGGCGGCGGCCGTGGCGCGGTCGGTGCCCGGGGCACGGCCGATGCCGAGGTCGATGCGCCCCGGGTGGAGCGCTTCGAGGGTGCCGAACTGCTCGGCGACGACGAGTGGGGCGTGGTTCGGCAGCATCACCCCGCCCGAGCCGACGCGGATCGTGGTGCTGGCGGCGGCGAGGTGGGCGATCACGACAGGCGGCGCCGAGGAGGCGATTCCCGGCATGTTGTGGTGCTCGGCGACCCAGTGGCGGTGGTAGCCGAGGCGCTCGGCGAGCCGGACGAGGTCGGTGCTGCGCCGCAGCGCCTCCGCCGCGCCTGAGCCCTCGGGCACGGGTGCGAGGTCGAGGACGGAGAGCGGGATGCGGCGGTGGGTCACGTCGCGGTCAACACCGCAGGCACCCAGACCCATCCCCTGGCTGTTACCAGCCGCCGCGGTGGACGACCTCGGCGAGGGGCCGGCGGTTCGGGTGCTCGATCGGGCGCAGCGGTCGGTCTGCCGGGTAGCCGAGGGCGATCAGCATGTCGCAGCGGTAGCCGTCCGGGTAGCCGAGGATCCGCCGCGCCATCTCGTGGTCGCCGACGGCCGAGTGCCCGCTGCCGATCCCGAGGTCGGCCGCCGCGATCATCATCTGCATCGTTGCCTGGCCCTGGTCGAAGGCGCCGAGAGCGGAGCTGCGCTCGTCCTCGGCCTCGGGGTAGACGACGGCGATCGTCGCCGCCGACGAGGCGACGTGGCCGGCGCCCTGCCAGACCCTGGACAGCTCCTCGAGCTGTTGGCGGTCCGTGACGACGACGTAGTCCCGGCTCTGCTTGTTCGATGCCGACGGGGCCCGCCAACCGGCTTCGAGGATCCGATCGATGTCCTCGGGTGGTATCGGGCGGCCGTCGTACTGGCGGACGTTGCGCCGTGAGCGAAGTGCGTCCCAGGTGTCCATGGGCCTGAGGCTACTGCTCCCGCCGAAGTCGCGATCGTGCCGCCGCCACGCCGCCACGCCGCCACCACGCCGCCAACGTTCCGGACCCGCGCCCCCTCGCCCCCGAGCCGCGCCGGCCCGGCACCTCGTCGCGGGTCCGCTCGGCGGGCGATAGCTTGCTCAGCCTGCGACAGCGACGGGAGGGGGAATGCTCGGGACGCCCGGCGGCCCGCAGGCGGGCGCGCCGCCGTTGTGGGCGGGTCTTGTCACCGCCTGTGTCGTCGGCGCCAACCTCCGCACGGCCGTCGTCGCCGTCCCGCCGGTTCTCTCGGCGATCCAGGCCTCGCTCTCGCTGTCGAGCGCTGTCGCCGGGCTGCTCACGACGGTGCCGCTGCTCTGCTTCGGGGCCTTCGCCATCGTCGCGCCGCTGATCGCCCGCCGTGCCGGGCTGCAGCGGACCCTCGCCGCAGGGATGGTGCTCGTGGCCGGCGGCTCGGCGCTGCGGATGGCCCCGGGGCTGGCGGCGCTGTTCGCCGGGACGCTGTTGGTCGGGATGGGTGCCGCCCTCGGCAACGTGCTGCTCCCGGCGCTCGTCAAACGCGACCATCCCGGCCGCGTCGGCCTGCTCACCGGGAGCTACTCGATGTTCCTCACCGGCGGGGCGGCGATCGCCGCCGGGGTGGCCGTGCCGCTCAGCCGTGCCCTCGGCGGCTGGCGCCCGCAGCTCGGCGTGTGGGCGGCCCCGGCAGCGGTCGCCCTCGCCGTCGTCGCCGTCCTCGACCGTCCTCGCGGTCTTGTTGGGTTGCCCTCGCCGCCGGCGCCGGACCCGCCCCGCGGCCAGACGGGAGCGATGTTGCGCCGGCGCGCGATCGCCTGGCAGCTGACCGCCTCGATGGGCCTTCAGTCCTTCGTCTACTACTCGGCGGTGACCTGGATGCCGACGGTCTTCGAATCACACGGGTCGACGCCGGCGGGAGCTGGGCTGTTGCTGTCAGTGGCGGGGATCGTCGGGATCCCGGTGACGCTCGTCACGCCGGTCCTCGCCGGGCGGGGCGCCGACCAGCGCGGGCTGGCAGCCTGCGGCGGCGCCGTCACCGCCGTGGGGGTGGTCGGGCTCGCCTTTGCCGCCGGCGCCGCGCCCTATCTCTGGGCGGTGCTCATCGGCAGCGGCACGAGCATCAGCTTCGCCCTCTCGCTGACGATGATCAGCCTGCGTGCCGGCGATGCGCGTGTCGCCGCCGACCTCTCCGGGATGGCGCAGAGCTTCGGCTACCTCTTCGCTGCCGCCGGGCCGTTTCTCGTCGGTCTCGTCCACGACCTCGCCGGCGGCTGGGTGTGGCCGGTGACTGTGATGCTGGCGCTGATCGGCCCCCAGACGGCGGCGGCGGTCGGGGCGGGGCGTCCCCAGGTCATCGCGGCGCCGGCGGGCTAAAGGGCCGCGGCGCCGCCGGGCGTGCCCGCCGGCGCGCAGATCTTCCGGCGCTCGGCGCCGCGCCGCACGGCGAGGC
>DAHUZG010000021.1 GCA_027306715.1 Acidimicrobiaceae bacterium | reverse complement strand
CCGCGGGCGGCGCGAGCGGGGCGGGCGGCGGGCTCGGCGGAGGCCGCGACGGAGGCCGCGGCGGGCTCGGCGGAGGCCCCGGCGGGCGGCGGTGGCGGCACGGTGCTGGCGGAGTCGCTCACCGTGCACCTCCGAGCGCCTCGAGCACCTTGGCGGCATGGCCGTCGGCACGGACGTTGTACCAGGCCCGGGCGATCGTGCCGGCGGCGTCGACGATGAAGCTCGAGCGGATCACCCCGACGGACTTCTTGCCGTACAGCGTCTTCTCCCCCCAGGCGCCGTAGGCCTCCATCGCCTCGTGGGCGGGGTCGCAGAGCAGGCGGACTTCGAGGCCGTAGCGCTTCCGGAAGCGGCGGTGCGATTCCGGACCGTCCGGGGAGATGCCGAGGACCTCGGCGCCGAGACCGGAGAAGTCGTCTCGCAGGCCGTTGAACTGGCACGCCTCCTTGGTGCAGCCGGGGGTGTCGTCGGCCGGGTAGAAGTAGACGACGACCGGCCGGCCGGCGAAGTCGCCGAGCGAGACCGCCGCGCCGTCCTCGTCCGGGAGCGTGAACGCAGGCGCTACGGCGCCTTCTTCCAGCTTCGGCATCGCCAGTGACCTCCTCGAGCGTGTCGACCGAGGATACACAGCACCCGGCCGCCGGCTCGGGCTCCCGGCTCGGGCTCCGCGCGCCGGCGATCGGCCCGCGAGAGGGGCGAGGTAGGGGGCCGGGCAGGGCGCGAACCGCCAAACGACCGGTCGGGCCGGCGGCGGTGGCAAACTGGCAGCAGTGAAACCTCTCCTTCTTTTCCAGCTCGCGGCCCGGGCTACCCCGCCGGTGCGACCCGGGCGCCTCTACCGGTCGCGGTGAGCGCCGCCCCGCCGAGCTCGGCCGCCACCGCCGAGGAGCTTCCCGAGGACCTCGGAGCGGGGTCGAGAGGCGTCGCGCGCGCTCCTCGCGACCTTCCGGCGAGCCCCACCTTCGCCGATCTCGGCGTCGACGACCGCCTCGTCAAGGCGCTCGAGGCGTCGGGGATCGCCCACCCCTTCCCGATCCAGGCCCTGACGATCGCTGACGCCGTCGCCGGGCGCGACGTCTGCGGCAAGGCCAAGACCGGGTCCGGCAAGACGCTCGCCTTCGGGCTGCCGCTCTTGATGCGGACCGCCAAGGCGGCGTCGAAGCATCCCCGGGCGCTCGTCCTTGTACCCACCCGTGAGCTCGCCGTGCAGGTCACCGAGGTGCTCGAGCCGCTCGGCGAGGCGCTCGGGCTGCAGGTGAGGGCGGTCTACGGCGGCACCGACCTCGAGCAGCAGGTGAAGCAGGTCGGCCGCGGCGTGGACGTCGTCGTCGCCACGCCGGGACGGCTGATCGACCTCACCGACCGGCGGGCGCTGCACCTCGACGACATCACCACCCTCGTCGTCGACGAGGCGGACCGGATGGCGGACATGGGGTTCATGCCCCAGGTCGAGTGGCTGCTCCGCCACATGACAGTCAAGCGCCAGACCTTGCTGTTCTCGGCCACCCTCGACTCGGCCGTCGATCAGCTCGTCAAGCGCTACCTCGAGGACCCGGTGTTCCACGAGGTGGCCTCGGCCCAGGTCACGGTGTCCTCGATGGAGCACGTCTTTTTCAAGGTGCACCAGCTCGACAAGGCCAAGGTCGCCGCCGCGATCGTCGCCGGCGCCGGCAAGACGCTGCTGTTCGTGCGCACCAAGCGCGGCGCCGACCGGCTCGTCGCCGACCTGCGCGAGGCCGGCGTGCGTGCCGCGGCGATCCACGGCGACCTGCAGCAGCGGGTGCGCGAGAAGGCCCTCGCCGAGTTCACCGACGGCAGGCTGCCGGCGCTCGTCGCCACCGACGTCGCCGCCCGCGGCCTCGACATCGAGGGCGTCGACGTCGTCGTCCACTACGACCCGCCGGAGGACCACAAGGCCTACCTGCACCGATCGGGGCGCACCGCGCGTGCCGGCGAGAGCGGCGTCGTCGTCACGCTCGTGCTCTGGGACCAGGAGCTCGCGGTCGAGCGCCTCCAGAAGCGCCTCGGCCTGCGGTTCAAGCTCGTCGAGGTCTTCTCGAACGACCCGCGCCTGAAGGACCTCTCCTCGTGGCGCGAGGGCACGCACGTCGGCGTCGCGGGCGGTGGCAACGCATCGAGGTGAACGGCTCCGAGCACCCGACCGCACCCTCGAGGCTCTACCTGCGCCAGCTCCTCGCCGGCCGGGACTTCG
>DAHUZG010000016.1 GCA_027306715.1 Acidimicrobiaceae bacterium | reverse complement strand
GCAGGGCTCTGTCAACAGCTACTTCGGCGTCGAGCGCTGCATGCGCTTCGCCTTCGAGCTGGCGGAGCGACGTCCGCGCCGAGCTGTGACGCTCGTGCACAAGACGAACGTCCTCACCTACTCCGGCGACCTCTGGCAGCGGGTGTTCGAGGAGCTCGGCGCCGAGCATCCCGAGGTCGAGCGCAGCTACCAGCATGTCGACGCGGCGACCATCTACCTCGTCAGCGACCCCGGGCGCTACGACGTCGTCGTCACCGACAACCTCTTCGGTGACATCCTCACCGACCTCGCCGGGGCGGTGACGGGCGGCATCGGCCTCGCTGCCTCCGCCAACCTGAACCCCGCCGGCAGCGGACCGTCCATCTTCGAGCCAGTGCACGGAGCGGCCCACGACATCGTCGGCACGGGGCGGGCCAACCCGTGCGCCGCGATCCGCTCGGCGGCGATGATGCTCGAGCACCTCGGCGAGCACGGACCGGCCCGAGCCGTGACCGAGGCGGTGCTCGTCCAGCAGCGGGAGATGGCCGCAGCCGGGCACGAAGCGGGCAAGCTGTGGGAGACGGCGTCGATCGGCGACGCCGTGGCGAGGAGGCTGTGATGCCGATCACCCCGACGGCGAAGATCTGGATGGACGGCGAGCTCGTCGACTGGGCGGACGCCACCGTCCACGTGCTCACCCACACCTTGCACTACGGGACCGGGGTCTTCGAGGGCATCCGCTGCTACGCCACCTCCCGCGGCCCGGCCGTGTTCCGCCTGCGCGAGCACATGGAGCGCTTCGAGCGGTCGGCGCGGCTGCTCGACATGAGCCTCCCGTTCGGTCTCGACGAGCTGGTCGGGGCCGTCGTCGAGACCGTCGCCGCGAGCGGGCTCGAGGAGTGCTACATCCGGCCGCTCGCCTACCTCGGCTACGGCGAGATGGGTCTCAACCCGATCCCCTGTCCGGTGCGGGTGGCCGTCGCCTGCTGGCCCTGGGCGACCTACCTCGGCGCTGAGGGGATCGAGAAGGGCATCCGCCTCAAGGTCAGCTCGTGGGCGCGACACGACCCGCGTTCCCTGCCGACGGCCGCCAAGGGTTGCGGGATGTACATCAACTCCTCGCTTGCCAAGGTGGAGGCGGTGCGTGCCGGCTACGACGAGGCTCTGATGTGCACCACCGACGGCTATCTCGCCGAGTGCACCGGCGAGAACCTCTTCCTCGTCCGCCGCGGCCGTCTCGTCACTCCGCCGAGCTCGGCGGTCGGTGCGCTGGCGGGGATCACCGCCGACGCCGTCACCGAGCTTGCCCGCCAGCAGGGGCTCGAGGTCGAGGAGCAGCTTCTCCGTCGCTCCGACCTCTACCTCGCCGACGAGGCGTTCCTCACCGGCACCGCCGCCGAGGTCGTGCCGATCACCTCGGTCGACGACCGCCGGATCGGCTCGGGCCGACCCGGCGAGATCACCACGTCTGTGCAGCAGGGCTACTACGCCGCCGTGCGCGGCGAGGACGACCGCTTCAAGGACTGGCTGGAGTACGTCCGCTGATCAGCACGAGCGCCGCTGAGCGGGGGTGAGCGCCGTGGAGCTACGTGCTTTCGTCGAACCGCAGCAAGGAGCCAGCTACGAGCAGCTGCTGACGATGGCGCTCGCCGCCGAGGAGGCTGGGCTCGCCGGCTTCTTCCGCTCCGATCACTACCTGGCGATGGCGGCCGTGAGCGGGCTGCCCGGCCCGAGCGACGCCTGGGTCACCCTCGCCGCGCTCGCACGCGACACGGCCCGCATCCGCCTCGGGACCCTCGTCACCTCGGCGACGTTCCGCCTGCCCGGCCCGCTGGCGGTGACCGTCGCCGGCGTCGACCAGATGAGCGGCGGCCGCGTCGAGCTCGGTCTCGGCGCCGGCTGGTACGAGGACGAGCACCGCGCCCTCGGCATCCCCTTCCCGCCCCTCGGCGAGCGCTTCGAGCGTCTCGAGGAGCAGCTCGAGATCCTCACCGGGTTGTGGGCCTGCGAGCCGGGGGAGAGCTTCTCCTTCGCCGGGCGCCACTACGAGCTGATCGGCAACCCCGCCTTGCCGCTCCCGGCGCAGCGACCCCGTCCGCCCCTCATCCTCGGCGGCGGCGGGCGGCGGCGCACGCCGCAGCTGGCGGCCCGCTTCGCCGACGAGTTCAACGCCCCGTTCCTCGACCCGGAGGCTGCCGCCGAGGCCTTCGGACGCGTCGCCGCCGCTTGCGAGCGGGCCGGTCGCGACCCGTCCTCGCTCGCCTGCTCGGCGGCAGTGGTCGTGTGCTGCGGCGCCGACGAGGCGGAGGTGACGCGGCGGGCGGTGGCGATCGGGCGTCCTCTCGCCGAGCTCGCCCGTGCCGGGGCCTGCGGAACGCCGGCGCAGGTCGCCGAGCGGCTCGCGGCCTGGAGCCAGGCGGGCGCCGAGCGGATCTATCTCCAGCTGCTCGATCTCGACGACGTCGACCACCTGCGGCTGATCGCCGCCGAGGTGGCGCCGCTGCTCGCCTGATCGCCGCCGGCGCCGCCGCCGCCGGCGCGGCGAGCCTGCCTGCGCCGGCGCGGCAAGATCAAGGCGGCAAGATCAAGACCGAGGGCCTTGGCGCGAGACCGCGACGTCGTTACAGTGCCACCACGGGGAGTGAACGTCCGGCTCTCCCCGTTGGCGGCGCATCCCGGTGGGGCGTCGCTGGTGACGGGCGGCGGGGCAGCGGGAGCGGCGAGGGCGAGCCGGCTCCTGCGGTGGGGGCGCCGGGCATGACGGCCCGGCTTCTTGCACCGGCGCCGCCGCCCGGGCACGAGCTGAGCGGGCGACGACATGAGAAGGGGGGGGATCAGATGACAGAGCTACGTTCATCCGCCACTCGGCGGGCGCGCTCTCAGCACAGGATCGCCGCCGTGGGGGCCGCCGTCGCGGTGGCAGCTGGCGCCCTTGGAGTGGGTCTCTCGGCGACAGCCTCGTCCGCCTCGAGCAGGCCGTCCGCCAAGATCGGCGGATCGGTCTCGGTGTGGGCGGAGTGGACCGCGGCCGAAGAGACGGACTTCTTGAAGGCGATCAAGCCGTTCGAGCAGAGCACCGGGATAACCGTCAACTACCAGGGCAAGGGCAGCGGGACGATGGACACCGCGCTCGACACGTCGGTGGCCGGCGGCAAGCCGCCGGACGTCGCCTTCGTGCCGGACCCCGGCACCCTCGACACGCTCGCCTCCGAGCACAAGCTGCAGCCGCTGGCACCGATCCTCGGCAGCCTGGTGAAGAACTACGGGCCTGCCTGGAACAAGCTCGGCTCCTACAAGGGCAAGCTCTACGGCGTCTGGTACAAGGCCGCCAACAAGAACACGGTCTGGTACAACCCGGCGCTGTTCGCCGAGGCCGGCATCAAGTCGACCCCGACCACCTGGCAGCAGATGCTCACCGACGCCAAGACGTTGCGGGCGGCCGGCATCACGCCGTTCTCGCTCTGCACCGACGTCGGCTGGCCGCTCGCCGACCTCTGGCAGAACCTCTACCTGAAGACCAACGGCTCGGCCGCCTACTCCAAGCTGGCCGAAGACTCCATCCCGTGGACGAGCCCGACGGTGACTAAGACCTTCAACCTCTTCGCCGACCTCGTCGGCAACCCGTCGTACTTGCTCGGGGGCACCTCCGGGGCGCTCTCGACGGGCGGCACCTACCCGAACTGCGTGAACCCGGTGTTCCCGGCCAAGGGGACGTCGCCGACCGCGGCGATGGTGATCGAGGCCGACTTCGTCGTCTCCCAGATCGTCTCGAACTCGCCGACCTACACTGCCGGCACCAAGGGCAAGGGCGGGAAGGCGTGCACCGCCAACGTCGCCGAGACGCCCTGCTACGACTTCTTCCCGTTCCCGACGCCGGCCGGCGACCAGAAGAACGCCGCGGCTCTCCAAGGCGCCGGTGACGTCGGCATGGTGCTCAACCCGACGCCGCAGGCGAAGGCTTTCATCAGGTACGTCGCCACGGCCAAGCCCGGGGAGATCTGGGCCCACATCGGCGGCTTCACCTCGCCGAACAAGACCGTCTCGCTGAGCTCTTACCCCGACGCGGTGACCCGGGCCGACGCCAAGGAGCTCGTCGACGCCTCGAGCTTCGTGTTCAGCCTCGACGACCTGCAGAACACCGCCAAGGGCGCCTGGGAGAAGCAGATGTGGGCGGACATGCTCGACTTCGTGAAGACGCCGACGGCGGCCGAGATCAAGACGCTCGAGCCCCAGATGCAGTCGCTGGCAGCCACGGCGTGGGGCAGGTAGCGAGCCAGCTCAGGCGGCCGGCCGGATGCCCCCGCACGGTCGCGACATGGCAGTACTGACAAAAAGGTGATGGCTGGGCACGGTCGGAGACGGCCGTGCCCAGCCCGGTGCCGAGGATGGCCTGATGGCGCTTCTCCAGGCAGCTCCCGACGACCTCGGGGTCGTCGCACCGGTCACCGTTCCCTCGGCGCGCCGGCCGTGGTACAAGCACGGCAGCTCGCTCCTCTTCCTCCTCCCGGCGGCTTTGTGGCTGCTGGCGATCGTCATC
>DAHUZG010000002.1 GCA_027306715.1 Acidimicrobiaceae bacterium | reverse complement strand
CGAGGCGAGCGGCTCCACGGCTCGGGAGCCGGCACCGCTGCTGCCAGCGGGACCGGGGGGCCGCCCGGGGCGCGGCAGGGCCGGCGCCGTGACGTCGAGGGCCTGCGCGCCGTCGCCGTCGCCGCTGTCGTCATCTACCATGCCCGACCCTCGGCGCTGCCGGGCGGCTACGTCGGGGTCGACGTCTTCTTCGTCGTGTCCGGCTTCGTCATCACCTCGATGCTGCTCGGCGAGCTCGAGAGCGAGGGGGCGATCTCGGCTCGGCGCTTCTACGCTGCGCGCGCCCGGCGGCTGCTGCCCTCGGCAGCAGTCGTCGTCGCCGCCACCGCCATCGCCTCGGCGCTCCTGCTCGCACCGACGCGCCTGCCCGGTCTCACCCGCGACGCGCTGGCGAGCACGTTCTTCGTCGCCAACTACCGCTTCGCTCTCGAGGCGAGCAACTACCTCACCGCCAGCGGGCCGCTCAGCCCCTACCAGCACTTCTGGTCGCTCGGCGTCGAGGAGCAGTTCTACCTGCTGTGGCCGTTGCTGCTCGCAGGAGGCTCGCTCGCCTGGACACGCTCACGCCCGAGGCCCTCGACACTCGTCCTGGCGGTGATGATGGCCATCGTCGCTGCGGCGTCGTTCGCCCTCTGCTGGCACCTCACCGCCGCCGACGAGCCGTGGGCGTTCTACTCGCTTCCGACCCGGGCCTTCGAGCTCGCCGGCGGCGGCCTCGTCGCCCTCTCCGTGCCGGCGCTCCGCCGGCTCGGACCGGCGGTGGCCGCAGCCTCAGGCTGGGCCGGGCTCGGTCTCGTCGCCGCCGCATGCGTCGAGCTGCGCGCTTCGACCCCGTTCCCCGGAGCCGCCGCGCTGGCGCCGGTCCTCGGCACGGCGGCGGTGCTCGCGGGCGGGTGCTCGGCGCCGGCCCTCGGGGCCGGGGTGCTGCTCGAGCGCAGGCCGTTGCAGTGGCTCGGCGCCGTCTCCTACACCCTCTACCTCTGGCACTGGCCGGTACTCGTGCTTGCCCCGAGCCTTGTCCACCACCCGCTCGACGGCACGCAGGCGGTGCTCGCCGTGGCCGTCGCGCTGGCGCTGGCGGCGGCCACGACCGTGCTCGTCGAGCGGCCTGTCCGGCTCTCGCGCTGGCTGGCGGCGCGACCGGGCTCGAGCCTGCTCGTCGGATCGTCGCTCATTCTCGGCGCGGGCTCGCTCGTCGTCCTCGTCGCCTCGTCGATGCCTCCGCTCGTCGGGTCCGGTACCGTCCACGCCTCCGCGCTCGGCACGAGCGGGAGCGGCGCCGTCGGCGCCCTCGTCGCCAGCTCCCCGCAGTCCCGCCTCGCGCCACGGCGGCTGGCCGCGCTCGACGAGGCCGCCTCGGCGGTCGACGCCGAGGTGGCGGCGACGGTCGAGAGGTCGCTTCACGCCACGGCGGTGCCGACGAATGTCACCCCGCCACTGGCGGAGGCCTCCGCCGACGAGCCGGCGCCGTTCTACGACGGCTGCTTCGACGGCTTCACCGACACGACCGTCCACCCCTGTCTTTACGGTGACTCCGGCGGGACGCACAGCGTCGTGCTGTTCGGCGACTCGCACGCCCTCATGTGGTTCCCGGCCCTCGACGCCGTCGCCACGGCACATCACGACCAGCTCGTAGCCCTCGCCAAGGCGACCTGCCCGCCGCTCGATCTCGAGATCTTCAGCCCCGACCTCAACGAGTGGTACACCGCCTGCGACAGCTGGCGCGCCGCCGCGCTGGCCCGCATCGAGGCGCTGCACCCGGCCGTCGTCGTGCTCGGGTTCTCGCGCGAGTATGGCGTCGGCAACGACCACGTCCTCGTCTACGGCTCGGCGTGGATGCGGGGCCTTGCCGAGATGATCGAGCAGCTGCGCGCAACCGGCGCCAAGGTGGTGGTGATCGGGCCGGTGCCGTATCCGCCCTTCATCGTGCCCGACTGCCTCGCCGCCCACCTCGAGGACCCCGAAGTCTGCACCGTGCCGAACAAGGCGCCCTGGTACAACACTGACGGGGTGACCGCCGAGCGGGCCGTCGTGCTCGCCGCCGGAGCCTCCTACATCGACGTCGACAGCTGGTTCTGCTCGGCGGGCACGTGCGCCACGATGGTCGCCAACATGGTCGCCTACCGGGACGACAACCACGTCTCGATGACCTACGCCCGCTGGCTCACGCCGGCGATGGCGGCTCAGCTGGAGCTGGCGACAGGAGGCACGCTGTGAGGCGCACCCTCGCCGTGCTGCGCGACCTCCCGGCGGCCCGCGACCGCATCCACGCCTCGCCGACTCACGCCGGCCGCCTCGACGACGGCGCCGGCGTCGAGCTCGGGGCCGACAAGGCTCGCGTTCAGGGTCCGTGGTTCGGGACCGGCGACCGGCGGGAGCGCCGCGGCATCGGCGGTGGCGTCAGGACCGGCGCCGGCCTGCCAAGAAGGTGCGTGTCGGGCGGTCCACGATCGGGGCACGGTGCCGACGATCATGCTGCGCAGCGCCACCGGATGGGCGAGCGCGAAGAGGATGTGCCCGACCACGAGCACGATCACGGCCAGCGCGAACCAGTCGTGCACGAAGGTGGCGCCGGTGCGCCAGTAGACCGACACGAAGTTGAACCAGCGGAGGATGATCCCGGTGGCGAGCAACACCGTGAGCATCGAGCCGATAGCGATCGTGTTCAGCTTCTGGCCGGGGTTGAACTTGCCGACGGCGACGCGCCCGCGCTTGCCGATCGAGCGCAGCCACGCCGACTCGGCGGCGGTGAACCGGCCCATCGACTTGAGATCGGCCCGCAGCCGTCGGCCCCACGGCCCGCAAAGAGCCGCTGCGAGCGGCACGAAGACGGCGATCCCGGCGTAGAGGTGGAGGTCCTCGATCACGAGCCGCTGGCCGACTGCCAGGCTGAGCGCGGGGACGTAGAGGATCACGCCGGTGGCGACAAGGGTGAGCACGACGAGGGCCGTCAGCCAGTGAGCGGCCCGCTCGACCCCGTCGAAGCGGCGAACCTCCTCAGTCGATCGGGGCACCGCTCAGGCCGTTCGACCGGCCGACCCACGCCTCGTTGGCGTAGCCCTGCTGCTCCCAGAAGCCGAGCTCGGCCTGCTCGACGAGGGAGATCGATCTCAGCCACTTGGCCGACTTGTAGCCGTACATCGGCGCCACGTAGAGCCGGACCGGGCCACCGTGGCCGGAGGTGATCGGGGCGCCGAGCATCTCGTAGGCGACGATGACGTCGGACCGGTACGCCTCCTCGATCGTGAGACTCTCGGTGTAGACCCCGTCGTAGGAGGTGAACGCCACGGCATGTGCCGCCGAGGTGGGGCGGGCGAGGTCGACGATGTCGCCGAGGCGGACGCCTGCCCAGTGCACGTCCGGAACGCGCCAACCGGTCACGCATTGGAACGGCTTGACGAGCTCGGTGCGCGGCAGGGCGCGCAGCTGGTCGAGGGTGAGGGTGAGCGGGCGCTCGACGAGACCGCCGACATGCAGCCGGTACGACCCGTCGCGGATCGACGGGAAACCGTTCGTCACGGTGTAGAGACGGAACCGGTCAGCTCCGGGAATGAGCGAGCCGAGCCCTGAGCCCGAGGCGTTGGTGACGGCGGAGACGAACGAGCCGACAGCCTTCTGCAGCTGGTCGCCGAGGACGACGCCGGCGGCACCGACGGCGCAGATGCCGAGGAACAGGCGTCGCCCCACCGGCTTGGCCGGGTTCGCCAGGGCTCCGAGAGCGCCGTCCACCGTGAGGCTGTCGTCCCCGCCGTCCGCGGCGCGGATCGCGGTCACCGCCGAGCCTCGGAGCGACCCGCGCCCGGGCCACAGGCGGCGGGGACTTGGCGACTGTGGCAACGGTGCGAGGAGTCGGAGCGGGGCATCACAAGAAGAGACGCCGCGGCGGCCGCAACGATTGCACCTCGCCCGAGCGGTCTCCGGTTTCCCGGGTGGCCTGCGGCCTCGCTGCGATCTCCGGTGTCCAAGCGGCCTCCGATCCTCACCGTGAGACGAGCCCGAGACGCAGAGCGACCCCGGGCAGCGCGACTGCCGGCATGACCGCGGCGAGGAGCATCGACTCGCCGCCCGGCGGGGCGTTGAGGCAGTACACCCCGACAGCTCCCCGCGTCGCCATCCAAGCCTGCGCCGACGAGCCGGCGGCGTACGTCGAGGCAGGCATCGCGAACGGGCGCCGCGCGGTGGCGACGAGGGTGAGCACGCCGTGAACGCGGTAGGCGCTGAGCTCGACGGGCCTGCCGCCGATCATCACCTGCTCGCGGGTGTGCTGCGCCGCCAGTGCCGACGGCGCGCCACCGTCGGTCGAGGCCATCGCCACGACCGCGGCCACTGCCGGCGGGTCCGCGGCGCCGCCACCGGAGACGGACAAGGCGAGCGGGACTGCAACGGCGGCGGCGGCCGCGGCAACGGCCGCAGCGAGCAGCGTCCGGCGGCGCGCGGCCCATGGCGCCGGCCGGCCGGACGATGGCCGGGGGCGCACGACGGGGCGCCAGAGCCGACGAGGACCTCCGGCCGCGGCGCCGTCGCGCGGATCGACAGCGGCGCTCTTGGCGGCGCGTGCGGCGAGCTCGATCGACAGGCTGACGCGGTCGGCCAGGCCCGCGGGAAGGGGCTCGAGGAGGCGCTCGACGAGGCGGCGCCCGGCGCGGTCCTCGCGCACTGCCATCCAGCACTCCTCGCAGGCGAGGAGGTGGTCGTCGAGCTCGGCCGCCTCCTCGGCGTCGAGCTCGCCGCCGAGGAAGGCGACGACGCGCTCCTCAGAGCAGGTCACGGGCACCTCCAGCGGCCGTGAGCAGCTGTGCCAACCTCCGGCGGCCGCGGTGGGCGCGCGCCAGGACCGTGCCACGGGGACAGCCGAGCATCGAAGCCACCTCTGAGGCGGTGTGCCCGGCGAGGTCCATGAGGACGATCGCCTGCCGCTGCTCGGCGCTCAGCTCGGCGAGCGCTCCTGCGATCTGCTCGCGGTCGAGGTTCGCCTGAACGGCGGCGACGACATCGTCACCCGAGGCGGCGGAGGCGGCCCGGGAGACCTGGTCGCCGGGCATGCCAGCAAGCTCCTCGCTCGGCCGGCGCCCGCGCCGGCGCCAGTCGGAGCGGGCCAGGTTGAGACAGAT
>DAHUZG010000456.1 GCA_027306715.1 Acidimicrobiaceae bacterium | reverse complement strand
GACCGCCTCGTTCGCACACGACCCCGAGGCGATGCTGCCGGCGGTGTCGGAGAAGGCGACGCTTCCGCCCTCGACGGGTCCCTCCGGGCCGCTCACCGTTGCAACGAGAGCGCCCGGCTCGCCGGCGACGAGAGGCGAGGGCGAGGTCGAGACCGAGACGGAGCTCGCCGCCCGGGCGACGACGAGCGGGAAGCTGACCGTCGGGCTCGGCACGTAGTCGGCGTCGCCGGAGTAGCTCGCCGTCACGGTGTCGGTCCCCGGTGCGAGAAGGGTGCTTGTCGCACAGCTCGCCACCCCGGTCGAGGTGTCGACGGGCTCGCTCGCGCACCGCGCGACATAGCCTGCCGAGTCCGAGAACGAGACGCTTCCCCCGTCAGGCGTCGGGCTCACCGTGGCGGTGAGGGTCGTGTTCGACAGCGCGCCCGGCGCCGGAGGATCGGCAGAGAGCAGGACCGTCGTCGTCGCCGCGCCCGGCGTGACGACAAGAGTCGTCCGCGACGGGGAGTACTGGCTGTCGCCGGAGTAGCTGAGCGTCACCGAGTCGGAGGCCGTCGAGCTGAACGCGCTGCTCGCACAGCTCGCCGAGCCGCCGGCCGAGAGCGCCACCTGAGAGCAATCGAACCAGCCCCTCGTGTCGGTCACCGAGACGCTGCCGCCGTCTGGCGCGGGAGAGACGCTCGCCTCGATGGTCGTGCTCGCGGCGACGACCGGGGTCGAGCTGAGCGCCTCGCCGATGCTCGTCGCAGCAGGGCTCACCGAGAGGGTGAAGCTGTGGCTCGCCACCGGGGTGAGGCCGTTGCTCGCCCGCACCGTGAGCGGGTAGCTGCCGGCGCTCCCGAGCACAGGCGTGCCGGCGAGCACACCGGTCACCGAGAGGCTCACGCCCGTCGGAAGGGTCCCCGACTCCGAGAAGCTCGGTGACGGCTGCCCGGAGGCCTCGAGCTGGTAGCTCGAGTACGCATCGGCTCGCATCTGATCGCTCGGCGTGGTGGTGAACGCCGGCGCCGTTCCGATCGCGGCGAGCTCATTGGCGCTTGCTTCGGCGACGTAGACCGCCCCCGAGGCACCGACGCCGAGCCCGAGCGGGTCGGGAAGCCCCGAGGCGAGCTGGTAGATATCGCCTGAGTGAAGCGACAACCCGAACAGCTTCGTGTCCGACGAAGCCACGACGCGGACGTCCGCACCGCTGGCGTCGCTCAGGTAGAGGTTGCCGGCGTCATCGAGGGCGATCCCGCCCGGCTGGTCGAGCCCTGCGGCAGTCGCTTCGCCGCCGTTCCCGCTCGTGGCCGTCGTCCCGTCGCCGGCGAGGTCGTAGAGCCGCCCGGGCTGGACAGCCTGGCCGAGGACGGTCGTCGACGAGGTGGCGTCGAGGGCGACGACGTTCGACCCGGCGTCATCGATGTAGATCCCGCCCGGCCCGCTCACAAGTGCGGTCGGGTCAGAAAGCGCTGCGGTGGCGACCGGCGTGGCGCTTGTGAAGCTGCCAGCGACGTGGGTTCCGGCGACGGTCTCGATGACTGGTGCAGTGACACAGCTCGTGTCGGCGGGGATCTCGCGGACGACCTCGTTGGCGCTGTCGGAGAGGTAGAGATCGCCCGAGGGATCGAGCGCGACGCCCGAGGGCTCGTCGAGCAGCGCCGCGCCCGCCGGGCCGCCGTCGCCGTAGTAGCCCGCGTGCTGAAGGCTGCCGGCGAGGGTGTAGAGGTGGCCCGCTGTCACCTGCTCGCCGAACAAACACCCGCTTCGCGCCGCCAGCACCCTCACGGCGTCGTTGCCGGCATCTGCCACGACGACGTCGCCGGCGTTGTCGAGGGCGATCCCGAGCGGGTGGTCGAGCTCGGCCGTGCTGCCGGCGCCGGTGTCGCCGCCGTCGCCGGCGACGCCGGTCCCGGCGATGTCGTAGAGGTCGCCGGCGGTCATCGCAATGCCGTAGTTGGCGCCGTCAGGTGCCGGGATCTCGCCGAGGATCGACGAGCCGCTGTTGAGAACGAAGCGGTCGCCCGAGGCGTCGCTGAGCACCGCCACCGGGTCGTCGAGCTGAGCGGTCGTAGCAAGCGTCGCGTCGGGGCTTACGCCCGGGGTCCCGGTGCCGGCGAGCACCGCCGACTCGGCGTCGTAGTCGGACGGCTCCGAGACATTCAGCACGAACTGCTCGCTCGTGCTCGAGACGGCGTTGCTCGCCGTCACGGCGAACTGGTAGCTGCCGGCGCTGCCGATGTCGGCCGTGCCGGAGATGAGACCCGAGGAGGAGATCAAGAGCCCGAGCGGGAGGGCGCCTGACTCTGAGAAGCTGGGCGCCGGATAGCCCGACGCCCGCAGCTCGATCGCCACGGGGCTGCCGGCGGGCACCGAGGCGCTGGCACTTCCGGTGATCTGCGGGGGCGTCTCGACTTCGAGGCTGTAGGACTGGCTCGCCTGGCCGCTCGAGTTGGCGGCGGTGACGTCGAAGCCGTAGCTGCCCGCCGCCGACGAGGGCGCCGTCCCGGAGATGAGCCCCGAGGAGGAGAGCGACAGCCCGGCCGGGAAGGCACCGGTCTCTGACCACGACGGTGCCGGGTAGCCGTCGGAGGAGAGCTGGACCGAGACGGGGGTGCCGGCGATCACCGCAGCAGCGGCGGCGCTCGTGATCGCCGGCGCGGTGCCGACCTCCCAGCTGATCGTCACCGCCCCGGCGCCGCCAGAGTTCCCGCCGGTCGACCCGCCGAGGTCGGAGACAACGGCGCCGTCCCAGTAGGAGCCCCCGCCGCCGCCTCCGCCGCCGCCTGTAGCCAGGCTTCCGCCGGCACCCCCGCCGCCGCCGGCGCCGAAGCCGCCGCCTCCTCCTCCGCCTCCGCCTCCGCCGTCGCTTGCGGAGTCACGCGTCGTGTTGGAACCGCCGGCCCCGCCACCGGTCGTGTCGCCCCAGCTGCCGCCGCCCGTTCCCTCGCCGCCGCCGTGGACCCCGTCACAGCGAAGCCCGCCGCCGCCTCCGGCCCCGCCGCCGCCTCCGGCGCTGGCGTTGCCGCCCGAACCGCCGTTGCCGCTCATGTCGCTGCACGCCGGGTTCGAGACATCGCCCGGACCTGGCGTGCCGCCGGTGTAGGTGCCGCCGGCCCCGCCGGGCGAGCCGGCGACCGGCGCGCCGGTCGAGCCGATCACACCGGCACCCGCACCGCCGCCCCCGCCGCCGGCAACGACGACGACGGTCGGTCCTTGCGTCACTGCGCTCGCCCCGCCACCACCGCCGCCGCCCCCGTAGGAGGAGTTGCCGCCCGGCCCGCCGTTGAGACCCCCCTCGGCGGTGCCGAACCAGTCGGCGCTTCCCGAGCCGCCGTTCGACGGGCTCGGCTGACCGCCTCCGGCGCCGACGTAGACGTCGAGGCTCTGCCCCGCCAAGACAGCGAGGTTCCCTGAGATCACCGCACCGGGACCGCCGGCGCCGCCCGAGGCTCCCCCGGCCCCGCCGGCGCCGGTGACGGCGATCGCGATCGAGCCGGCGACGAGGTTCGACGGCGCGGTCCAGGTCTGGACCGCGCCGGTGTAGCCGAAGCTCTCCTGCTCGGCGACCGGGCCCGAAGCAAAAGCAGGAGCCGCCGCGAGGCTTCCCGAGAAGCCCCCGACGAGGGTTGCGGAGAGAACGGCGAGAAGAGGGTGCCTGCGCTTGGAAGATGCGGAGGGCCTGGTGCACCGGCCGCGCCGGGTCTCCGGGCGCCAGAGGTGGTGTCGTAGCCTTCTGATCTTTTCGAGTGCGTTCTCGATGCACCCATTGTGCGTCATGGCGCGACCATCGTGCGAGAGGAAACCTCCAACCGGGCCGTCGCCTGAGATGGCGCCGTGCGGGAGGAGAGCTCGACGACGTCCTCGATCGCCGCCTCGAGCGCCCACAGCGCGAAGCCACCGAGGTCGGCGAGCCCGACGAGAGCCTCGCCAGTGCCCGCCGACGCCTGGTCACAGATCGCGCAGGCGAGGCGGAGCGCCGCTCGGCGCAGCTCGCCGGCGAGGGCTTCGATGTGGACGGCCTCGAGCGGGTCGTCGCCGCGGGTGCAGGGATCCTCAGCTGTCATGTGACTACCTCCTTGTCAAGTAGTCATGGCCGCGCCTCGGCGCGAATTGTGCAGAGAAACCTCCTCGGACCGCTCTTCGGAGAAGATGCCCCACGTACGCCTCGAGCTGGGGTTTCGCGCCGATCGGGAAGTCGAGGGTCGGAACGGGCGGAAAAAAGGAACTCGGGAAGCCGGTTTGGGAACTCGATCGGGAACTCGATCGGGAACTCGGGCGTGGACCCTTCGCAGATGCCCACCGACCCGATCGCCTCCCTTCGCGCCGAATGGTCCCGGCGCTGTCGAGCTTCAGGCTCTGCTGAGCTGCTCAGCGAGCTCGTCGCCGTCGAGCCCGATCTCGCAGCGCTTGGGGCGACGAGCTTCGACGGGCTGTTCGCGGCGCTCGACCCCCGCTTCGGACTGC
>DAHUZG010000454.1 GCA_027306715.1 Acidimicrobiaceae bacterium | reverse complement strand
GTCAGGCAGGGTGATCGTGTTGAGCTGGCCCTCCTTCTCGGCGGCGGCCACGAGCGCGCTCATGTCGCCGCACGAGGCGACCGAGGTCGCTGTCGCCCAGCAGCCGGCGGCCGCCGGGTGGACGCTGGCGCCGGCCCCGGTAGCCGCGCCGACGCCGGCTACAAGAGCCGACGAAGCGGCGACTGCACCGGCGCAGCTGCGGAGCGCCTTGGTCTTCCGCATGCAGTGGTCCTCCTTCTCGCCCCCGCGGGACGTCCCTGCCGCGGCGCGATCGGCTGCGGTCGGCCGCACCATAAACAAGGGACATGACGTCGCAGTTGCCCGGACCTTGACTGCATCTGAATCGTTAGCGACAGCAGGAGAACAGAGGGTGAACATTCGCAGGCGCCGTCTTGTCGTCGAACAGATCTCCTGGTGGCGTGATCCGGAGCGGGGCCGGCGGGTCATGTCGGCTCGGCCGGGCTCCAGGCGACGTCAGAGATGGCACGATGTGAGCCGTGCACGGCAGGACCGGAACTCTTGGCGCAGAGGGCGGCCGGACCTACCACTGCGAGTACGCCTGGCTCGGGGGCGAGACGGCGACGGCGGGCGTCAACGTCCGGATCGAGGGGGAGCATTTCGCCGAGGTCGAGCCCGGAGCGCCGCCGCCGGGGGCGTCGCGGCTGGCCGGGCTCAGCCTGCCGGGCTTCGCCAACGCCCACAGCCATGCCTTCCACCGGGTGCTGCGCGGGCGTGGCGAGCGCCGCGGCGGCAGCTTCTTCACCTGGCGGGAGGAGATGTACAAGGTCGCCTCGAGCCTCGAGCCCGACAGCTACCGGGCACTGGCGACGGCGACCTACGCCGAGATGGTGCTTGCCGGCTACACCTGTGTCGGCGAGTTCCACTACCTGCACCGCGATCGCGACGCCAAGGCCTACGCCGAGCCGAACGCGATGGCGGCGGCGCTGGTCGAGGCCGCCCGTGAGGCCGGCATCCGGATCACCGTGCTCGACGCCTGCTACCTCGAGGGCGGGCCGGGGGCGGCGCTACAAGGCGCCCAGCTGCGCTTCGCCGACGACGGCGCCGAGGGATGGGCGGCGCGCACCGGGTCGCTCGACGCCGCAGCAGACGTCCTCTGGGGGGCGGCGATCCACTCCGTGCGCGCCGTACCCCCGGCAGCGGCGCGTCTTGTCGCCGAGACGGCGGCCGCACGGGGGGTGCCGCTGCACTTCCACCTCTCCGAGCAGCCTCTAGAGAACGAGGTGACCGCCGCCGCTTACGGTGGCGCCACCCCGGCCGCGCTCCTCGAGCAGGCCGGTGCCTTCGGCCCCTCGAGCACCGCGGTGCACGCCACCCACCTCGCCCGGGGCGATCTCGGCCGCCTCGCCAGCTCGGCGACGCGAGCCTGCATCTGCCCGACGACCGAGCGCGACCTCGGCGACGGGATCGGGCCCGCCTACGAGCTTCACCACCGGGGCTCGCCGCTCTGTGTCGGCAGCGACAGCCAGGCCGTCGTCGATCCCTTCGAGGAGCTGCGCGCCCTCGAGCTCGACGAGCGGCTGGCGAGCGGTCGGCGGGGCCGTTTCGATGTCGCCGAGCTGCTCGGCGCGGGGACCGCCGGCGGCCACGCCGCCCTCGGCTGGCCGGCCGCCGGCCGCCTCGTGCCCGGCGCGGTTGCCGACCTCGTCACGCTCTCGCTCGACTCGGTCCGCCTTGCCGGCGCCGAGCCCGCGCACCTCCTCGAGCAGGCGATCTTCGCCGCCTCGGCGGCTGACGTCCAAGAGGTCGTCGTCTCCGGGCGCCACGTCGTGAGCGGCGGGGCACACCTTCGCCTCGACGTGGCGCCGGCGCTCGCTTCGGCCATCGCCTCGCTCCGCAGTGATGGCTGAGACGGGGCCGGCGGAAGCCCGGCCGGGATCCTTGTCGGGCGCCTCGCTTGTCCTCACCGGCATCGGAGAGATCGTCACCAACGACCCGAGCCTCGGCGAGGGGCGGCTCGGGAGACTGCGCCGGGCGGCGCTTGTCGTCGAGGACGGCGCCGTCGCCTGGGCGGGCGCCGCCGCCGACCTGCCCGAAGGTGCCGGACACGAGCGCCTCGACGTCGGTGGCCGGGCAGTGGTGCCGGGCTATGTCGACAGCCACGCCCACCTCGTCTTCGCCGGCGATCGCAGCGAGGAATTCGCGGCGCGGATGCTCGGCGAGCGCTACGACGGCGGGGGCATCGCCACGACCGTCGCTGCCACCCGGGCCGCTCCTGACGCCGTGCTCGCCGCCAACCTCGACCGCCTTGTCTCTGAGGCGCTCGAGTCGGGGACGACGACGATCGAGTGCAAGTCCGGCTACGGGCTGAGCGTCACCGATGAGGAGCGCTGCCTCCGGCTCGCACGGCGCTCGACCGAGCTCACGACCTTCCTCGGCGCCCACGTCGTCCCCCCGGACTGGGCAGCAGACCGTGACGGCTATGTCCGCCTCGTGTGCGGGGAGATGACCGAGCGCTGCGCTCCGCTGGCGCGCTTTGTCGACGTCTTCTGCGACCGCGGCGGCTTCGACGCCGACGAGGCGGCCGCGGTGCTCGCGGCGGGCAGCCTCGCCGGTCTTGCCGCCAAGGTCCACGGCAACCAGCTCGAGCCGGGGCCCGGGGCGAGGGTGGCTGCGAAGGCAGGGGCGCTCTCGCTCGACCACTGCACACATCTCAGCGACGCCGACGTCGAGGCGCTGGCCGGCGCCGGCACCGTTGCCACGCTTCTTCCCGCCGCCGAGTTCTCGACGCGCTCGCCTTATCCCGACGCCCGCCGGCTTGCCTCGGCCGGCGTCACCGTCGCCCTGGCCTCGGACTGCAACCCCGGAACGAGCTACACGACGAGCATGGCGCTCGTGATCGCCTTGGCGGTGCGGGAGATGGGGATGACACCCGCGGAGGCGCTCTGGTCGGCGACCGCCGGCGGTGCC
>DAHUZG010000453.1 GCA_027306715.1 Acidimicrobiaceae bacterium | reverse complement strand
GGCACCGTCGTCGTCGGCACCGTCGTCGTCGGCACCGTCGTCGTCGGCACCGTCGTCGTCGGCACCGTCGTCGTCGGCACCGTCGTCGTCGGCACCGGGTGGGCGACAGGCGGCTGCAGCAGCACAGTGCCGTGCCCGGTGGCGACCGGGTCATAAGCGACGCGCCGATGACCGAGGTCGTCGAGCAGCGCCTCGAGAGGCGAGACGACGAACGGTGCCTTCACCCTGGCGCTGCCACCACCGGCTGTGAGCGCGCCGAGGGCGCCGTCAGAGCCGATCACGGCGACGCTTGTCGTCAAGCGGTCGAGAGGCAGGACACCGTCGTCTTTCAAGAGCACGATCGAGCGTTCCGCCACACTGAGCGCCAGGCGGGCGTGCGCGGCGTTGGTGACTTTGCTGCCGATCCTGCCGGTCGGCGGGTCGCTCACCATCCCGAAGGCGAGCTCCTCGGCCAGGATGCGCTCGACGGCCCCGTCGAGCACGCTCATCGGCAGCTGGCCGAGCCGTACGGCGTTGCCGAGGTCGACCGTCGCCGCCGGCTTGATCATGTCGAGACCGGCGAGGAAGGCCGTGAGCGGGTCGTTCACCGCCGACAGGTCAGAGCGGATGAATCCCGAGAACGACGGGTCACCCGTGAGCGTGCCGAGGACCGAGGGGTCCTCGCACGTCGGAGTGCCGTTGATGGCGCCGTAGGCGCACATCACCGAGGCGGCGTGAGCGGTGTCGATCGCAGCCCGGAAGGGAGCGTCGTACACCTCGGCGAGCGCCTGAGCGCTCACTTGCTGGTCGAGCGACAGGCGGTCGGTCTCTTGGGTGTAGGCCGTGTAGTGCTTGATGTCCGCCATCACCTTCTGGCTCTGGATGCCCTCGACCTCGGCTGCCCCGAGCTGAGAGGCGAGAAAGGGATCTTCTCCGAAGGTCTCGAAGTTCCTCCCCGCTTCGGGCACCCGGGCGAGGTTGAGGTCGGGAGCTTGCACGACGTCGACGCCTTGGCCGTGTGCCTCGGCGCCGAGCACGGACCCGTAGCGGCGGGCGAGGCGGGGGTCGAAGGTGGCGGCGAGAGCCAGCGGGGCGGGGAGCTGGGTCACGCCGGTGTCGCCGCTGGCAAGGCCCGCGGGGCCGTCCTGCAGCGTGAGCCGAGGGATGCACAGCCGCGGCACTCCGGTGTTGACGTTCTCGTAGCCGCCCGCCTGGTTGAGGTCGACGATGCCGAGCTTCTCGCTGACGGTCATCTTGGCCACGACCTCGGCAGCCAGGAAAGCAGGGGTCTGCCCGGTCGCCGCCACGGGTGCCGTCCAGGGACAGTCGCGCGGCAGCCGCGGTCCGGCTGCCCCGAGGCGCACCGGAGCCGCCCCCCCCGTGGCCGGGAGTGTCCCGAGCGAGGCGACGAGCAGCACGGCGACGGCGATCGGCCCGCGGCGACGCTTCCAGCGCCGCCGCAGACGTCGGAGCGCGTGGGTGGGGACGGGAATCGGCGACCTCCGATCGGGGTAGGTGCGCGCCGGAGGCCGCTCAAGAACCACCCGGCTGCACGTTCCTAGCAGCAGTCCGGAGCCGATCGGTGCCGGGCCGTCGCATGCTGGGACGCAGCAGCGGCAGCAGCAGGAGCTCCCGGCGACTGTGACGCCGTGTGACCGATGGCCGGTGATACTGGCGGTGATGACCCCTGAGCCGGTTGCCTCCGAGATCTCCTCCCTGCCCGACGCTCCGGTGGCCGTCGGGCTCTTCGTCGGCGAGCATCTCGTTGTCGAGGTCGGCAAGCCTGCTGTAGGAGGCGGGTGCGTGGCTCGTGCGCCGGACGGGCGCGTCCTCTTCGTCCGCCACTGCCTCCCCGGCGAGATCGTGCGCGTTCGTGTCACCTCTGTCGGCGCCCACCTCGCCCGCGCCGATGCCGTCGAGGTCCTCGGGCCGTCGCCCGGGCGTGTGGCGCCGCCGTGCCCGCACGCCGGGCCCGGTAGGTGTGGGGGCTGCGACTGGCAGCACGCCTCGCTCGAGGCACAGCGCGCGATGAAGGCCAGCCTCGTCGAGGAGGCGCTGCGCCGCCTCGCGGGCATCGAGGCGACCGTCGTCGTCGAGCCGGCCCCCGACGGGGCCGCCCTCGGGTGGCGGACCCGCCTCCGGTACGGCGCCGACCCCGCCGGGCGCCTCGGCCTTCGCCGTCACCGCTCGCACCGCCTCGAGCTGGTGGAAGGCTGCCCGCTCGGGACGGACGAGGTCGCCGCCGCCGAGGTGGCACGCCGGCGCTGGCCGGGGGCTATCGACGTCGAGGTTCTCGTCCCCGCCGGTGGGAGTGGTGTTGTCACGGTGCGCCGGCGCCCGGGTCGCCAGCCCCGCCTGGCGAAGGTAGGCCTGCCCGTCGTCGTCGCCGGCGCTCCGGCGCGCCGACAGCCGGCCGCCGGCGAGGTCCTCGGCCGTCGCTTCGAGATCAGCCCGGGCGCCTTCTGGCAGGTGCACCACCAGGCGCCCGCGCTGCTTGCCAGTGCGGTTCTCACCGCTCTCGAGCCGGGTTCGGGCGAGCGGGTGCTCGATCTCTACGCCGGGGTCGGGCTGTTCGCGGTCCACCTGGCACTGGCTGTCGGGATATCCGGCTCCGTCCTCGCCGTCGAGGAAGAGGCCGCTGCGTGCGCGGACGCCGCCCGCAACAGCTCGGATCTGCCGCAGGTCGACATCCTGCAGCGGCGCATCGACGCCGACCTCGTCGCGGCCCTGGCGCCCGCCGACATCGTCGTGCTCGACCCGCCCCGAGCCGGTGCCGGTGCGGCGGTGATGGGTGCTCTCGGCGAGCTGAGGCCGGCGCCGCGTCGCGTCGCCTACGTCGCCTGCGATCCTGCCAGCCTGGCTCGCGACCTCCGAGCAGCTTGCGCCGGCGGCTGGAGGCTGGCCGAGCTTCGAGCGTTCGACCTCTTCCCGATGACCGAGCACGTCGAGATGCTGGCCGTGCTCGAGCCATCGGGGGCGGGGTAGGCCGATCCTGCAAAGTCGGCCTCGAAGCGGTCAGCCCGGCCGGTGGCGCCGGGCGAGCCGTCGCGCGGTGAGCTCGACAGCTCGCCGCTCGCTCGAGTCGGGCTCGTCACTGCCGTAGGCGGCGCGCTCGATCACCGCTACGGCGGCCTCGACCTCGC
>DAHUZG010000429.1 GCA_027306715.1 Acidimicrobiaceae bacterium | reverse complement strand
TCGGAACGGCGAAGACCCGGATCCGCTCGGCGATGCAGCGCCTCCGCCGGGCGCTCGCCGAGCCGGAGGCCGCGGAGGTCGCTCGCGGTGTCCGCTGGGCCGGCGGCGTCAGCGGGGCCAGCGGTGACTGAGCACGAGTGCGAGCAGGTTCTCGACCACCTCGAGGAGCTCGCTCTCGGCGTCGCCGAAGCGCGCCAGCGCGCCGGCGCGCTCGCCCACCTGGAGCGTTGCGCCAGCTGCCGCCGGGAGCTCGCCGAGATGGCCGAGGTCGCCGACCGGCTCGCCGCTCTCGCGCCGCCCGTCGAGCCGCCGGCGGAGTTCGAGCCACGGATCGTCGCTGCCCTTGTCGCAGCGAGGCAGGAAGGTGGGCCCCCCGCGGCGGCGCAGCGCCGGGGTGGGTGGCGGGGTGGGTGGCGGGGCCGCCCGCTGATCGCCGCGGCCGCCGCCGCTGTCCTTGCGGCGGCTATCGCCGGCGGGGTGGCTCTGTCAGGCTCGCCCGTCAGCTCCCGGCCCGTCGGCTCCCGGCCCGTCAGCTCCCGGCCCGTCAGCTCGCCGAAGGTCGTCACCGCCGAGCTGCTCGAGGCTGGGCTCCCGGCGGGGCAGGTTGTCATCTCGGGCGGCGACCAGCCCTGGATCTCGATGGCGATCTCGCACGTGAGGGGAGCAGCTGCCGGCGCCGAGCTCACTTGCGAGCTCCGCACCGGCGCCGGCTCGACGGTCGTGGTCGGCTCGATGTGGCTCTCAGGGGGGCGCGGCTACTGGGCCGGCCCGCTGCGCATCGGTAGGGCGACGGTCACCGGCGCCCTCGTCCTCGGTCCGGGAGGAGCGGTCCTGGCGGCGGCGTCGATCGCGCCCGTCGCCGTCCGTCCCGCTGGAAAGCCGAGCTGAGCGGCTGCGGGCGAGAGCTGCACCGACCGCATCGCTCAGCTGCACGGGGGCGGTGACAGACTGCAGCAGCGGCGCCCCTGCTCGGCCGCCGCGGGCCTGCAGCACCGAGCGCCGGCCCCGAGAGGAGCATCTGTGCAGCTGATCAACCCGAAGGACCAGCCGGGCTCGAGCATCGACGCCGGCGCGCACTTCACCGGGGAGGTCCACACCTACATGGCGATGGCACCTACCGGCGGGGTCTCGGTCAACAACGTGAGCTTCACTCCGTCGGCTCGCACTCACTGGCACAGCCACGAGCGGGGCCAGGTGCTCGTCGTCCTCGCCGGCCGCGGGCTCGTCCAGTCCGAGGGGGAGCAGGCGCGGACGATCCGTGGCGGCGACACCGTCTGGGCCGGGCCGGGAGAGCGGCACTGGCACGGGGCATCACCTGATTCCTATGTCGTCCACACCGCGATCTCGCTCGGCACGACCGATTGGAGCGGTCCGGTCGACGACGCCGACTACGCCGCACCACCGGGCGACTGAGCGAAATCGTGATCGCCCGGGCCGGCGACGCCCGCCGAGCGCGGGCCGTTGCCGGTGCCGGCCAATCGAGGGTTCCGCCGGGGTGCCAAGATCGGGCCGTGCCGGGAACGTGAACGTGAACGTCGAGCAGCTGCCGCCGTTCGAGGACGCCACGACGATGCTCGACCGCCCGCACGAGCTTGCCGAGCGCTTCGCTGCCGCCGGGGCTTGCCTGTTCCGGCACCTCCTCCCGGCCGAGGCGCTGGCGCCGCTCCGGTCGGCGATGCTGGTGCTCCTCGCCGAGGCGGGGATCGTCTCACCTTCGAAGGCGGGCGAACCAACGCCGGCTGCGGCGACGTCGCGCCCGGAGCCTGCGCCGCTCTCTGCCCGGCCGCCAGCTGCGGACCCCCGCCTGCTCGTTGCGCAGCCGGCGAGCTCCGACGCTGCGCCGCTCTCTGCTTCACAGACCCGGGAGGTCGACCCGCTCCTCTACCGCGCGCTGTTCGCCCTTAGCCCGTTGCACGAGCTGCTCCATCACCCTCGCCTGGTGGGGGTCGCCCGGGCGCTCCTGCCGGGCGAGGACCTTTTCGTTCACCCACGCCCCGCCGTGCGGGTCGTCCCTCCCGCCGGCGCTTCGGGCGCCGCCGTGCCGACGCCGCCCCATCAGGACCACCTCGGCATGCAGGGCAGCGAGAACGCCCTTGTCGCCTGGCTCCCGCTCGTCGACTGCCCGCTCGAGCTCGGACCGATCGCTGTCGCCGAAGGCTCGCAGCTGCTCGGCCGCAGGCCCTACCGGCCGCTTCCCCGAGCGCGGGTGCTGCCATGTGACGCCGGCGACCTCGACTCGGCGTGGCGCAGCTCCGGGCTCGAGGCGGGCGATGTCGTCGTCTTCCACGCGCTGAGCGTCCACCGGGCGCTGTCGAACCGCACCGGCTGCGTCCGGCTGTCAGTGGACCTCCGCTGCCAGCCGGCTGCCGAGCCGGTATGCGAGCTCACCGTCCGTGACGACCCCGCTCAACCCTGGGACGAGGTCTACGCCGGCCTTCCAGCCGGGTCCCCGGCGACGGCGTGGCGGGCGATGCCCCTGCGCATCGTCCCTTTCGACAGCTCGGTGCTGGCGTCCGAGCAGCGGTCCGGTGATGAATTCGACCGCCGCTGTGGCGACGTCACGGGGTAGCCGCCCCCCGTCGCCCGGCGAACCGGGGGAGCGGTCCCCGGCTCGTACGGCACCGTCACCCAGCGCGGCGTCCTTCGGACAAGGCTCGGGCCGCCTCGGCTCCGTAGGCGGGAGCGCCAGATCGCGTTCCACCAGATGCCGGGCTCAGAGCTTGAGCAGCGCCTCGACGTTGCCGTGGGCGATCTTCTCCCGGTCTGCGGGGCTGAGCGGGATCTGGTCGAAGAACTTCCTGCCGGCCTCGTTGCTGGCGTAGGGGTAGTCGACGGAGAAGATGATCCGGTCGGCGCCGAACACCATCAAAGCGCAGAGCAGGGGAGGAATCGTGAAATAGGCGCTCGTCGTGATCCACACGTTCTCGAGCAGGTACTCGCTCACCTTCCGATCGAGGTGCCCGGTCACCCGGCCGAGGACGTTCTGGCTGCGGGCGAGGTTGAACGGGAGGGCCTCGCCCATGTGCCCGACGACGAGCTTGAGGCGCGGGAAGCGGTCGAAGACCCCGGTGACGACGAGCCGCAGCACGTGCATCCCGGCATCGACGTGCCAACCCCACGCCGAGCCCGAGAGGGCGAAGGCGAGCGGCGGGTCGAGGTCGCCGTAGTAGCTGTCGTACACCGGCTTCGGCGGGAAGGTCGGGTGCAGGTAGATCGGCACGTCGAGCGCCTCGGCAGCCTCGAGCACGGGCCAGAAGTCCTTCTGGTCAAGGAACCTGCCGTTCGTGTGGCCGTGGATCATCGCTCCTTTGAACCCGAGCTCTGTCACGCAACGCTCGAGCTCGACCACCGCCGCCCCGGGATCGGGCATCGGCAGCGTGGCGAAGCCGTAGAAACGGTCCGGATGGCGGGCGACCGCCTCGGCGAGGTGGTCGTTGACCTTCCGGGCGAGCGAGACCGAGCGGGCGGGCTCGAAGTACTGCACTGACGTGCTCGAGGAGGAGAGAACCTGGACGTCGATGCCGGCGGAGTCCATGCTCGCCAGGCGGTCGTCGTCGATGTCGTAGAGCGCCGGGCCGACCTGGGTCCGCTCCGCCTGCGGCACCGCCTCGACGATCTCCGGCAGGTTGAAGTGCTCCTCGATGGCGATCAGGCGCATGGTGGCTCCCTTCGGTGAGACGCCGATGCTACCGATGTGGCGTCGCCGCTGTGAAGCGGGCGCGGGTCCGACGGGCGCGGCGCTGCCGCCGGACGGCTGTCAGCGGCCGTCTCAGCCGGACTCGAGCAGCAGCTGGGCGGCTCGGTAGTCGATCACCACGGCGCCGAAGCGCGCCAGCACGTCGGAGCCGAGCAGGCCGGCGACCTGGATGCCGTTGCGGGGCAGCTCGGCGACCGGCTGCGAGGCGAGCCGAGTGCCCCCGACCGACCAGCCGCCGGTGGCGAACTCGGCGGCGGTGACGGTGCAGCCGACGCCGCGGAGGGAGATCCGCCCCCGCGTCGGGGTGAGGTGGAGGAGATCGACGAGCGACGGAGACACTGCAGAGATCTCGGCGCCGGTGTCGACGACGAAGGCCCGCTGCCGCCCGCCGAGCGTGACCCGGGTGGTGATCGAGACCCCGCCGGCGCTGCTCGCGACCTGGAGGGCGGCGCGGAGGCGGACGGTGGTCAGCAGCCGCCGGGAAACCGGCCGCGGCTTCGGCGCGGCTCCGTGCGGCGCTGCGGCGGTCGCCGATGACGGCGGCGCCTCGCCTGTTCCGAGGCTCAGCGTCCGGGCGCGGTAGTCGATCCGCACCGCAGCGAAACGTGCCAGCACGTCGCCTCCGAGGATTCCCTGAAGGCGTACGCCGCCGGCGAGCAGGGGCAAGCTCGCCGTGAAGACGTCCTGTGGCGCCAGCGCCACCCCGCCGACCGACCAGCTCGAGAGGTGCACGGGCGCGACCGTGACCTGGCAGCCGACACCCTCCGCCTCGCCCGGCGGACCGGCCCGGGCGAGGTTGAGCTGCCTGGCGATGCCGGAGTCGACGACCGTCGCCCCTGAGCCGGAGTCGACGGCAAAGGTGTACGGCCCCGATCCGTCGAGGCAGACGGCGGCGAGCGCCACCGCGCCAGGGGCTCGACGCAGCAAGCGGATCGCCACCGTCGCTCCGGCCGGGCCTGCTCGCGTCGCTCGGGCGCAGGTTGCCGCCGTGGTCCCCGGCGCCCCCCGCGCCGCCGCCTTCGGCCCGGCCCCCGCCGCCCCCCGAGCCGCCAGCCCCGACCCGAGCAGGGCGGCGGTCGATGCCGCCGACCACGCCGCGACAAGCACCGTCACCGCAGCAGCACCCCGCCTCAGCGCAGGCCACCTCCGGCGCAAAGGGCGCGCCCGATGCCGCGCCACCCGCCGGTGACCAGCGCCGACTTCCCTCCGAGCGGCCTCATCGCCTCGACCGTAGCGCCGCCGCGAGGCCCTCGCCGAGGTCGCCTCGAGCCGTCTCGGGGACCACCACCGAGGGCCCGCCGACCGTTCGACCGGCTGGAGGGACGCGGCGTGGCCCCAGTGCTCGAACCAGGATCCGCCCAAGCCGCTCAGCCAGTGGAAGGCGGCCGCGTCGTGGGCGCCGATCCTTCGGAGCGGGACGATCAGCTGCGTGCGCCGCAGCACGCTCACGGCGGCACGGGCGTGTCGCCAGTCGGGCCGGGCAGGCGGCGGGACGGGCCGGGCCGCGCCTCACGGCGGGACGGGGCTGCCCTCGGCTAACTTCGCCGCCATGTCGACCACGGTCAGCATCCTCGGCCATCGTGTCGAGCGGCGGGAGGACCCACCGCTGCTCCGCGGCGAAGGCGGCTACCTCGCCGACCTCGTCGTCCCCGGCCTGCTCCATCTCGTCTTCGTGCGATCGCCTGTCGCCCACGGCGTGATCACCTCGATCGACGCCGGCGACGCCCGCTCGGCGCCGGGAGTGGTGGCCGTCCTGAGCGCCGGGGACCTCGGGATCAACGACCTCCCCGAGTGGCCGCCGCCTCGGCCCGACCAGCCGCCGCGGCGCGAGCTCTCACGGCCGTGCCTGGCCCGCGACCGGGTACGTTTCGTCGGCGAGGCCGTCGCTGTGGTGGTCGCCGAGACCGAGGCACAAGCCGTCGATGCGGCCGAGCTCGTCGTCGTCGACATCGAGCCGCTGCCGGCGGTCATCGACCCGCTCGAGGCGTTGGAGCCGGATGCGCCGATCCTGTTCCCCGAGTTCGGCTCGAACGTCGTGCTCGAGCTCGGCTCGCGCGACGACAGCGACGCGCTCGAGGGCGCCGAGGTCGTCGTCCGGGCTACCTTCCGGAACCAGCGCGTCGCAGCCGTTCCGCTCGAGCCGCTCGGGGCGCTCGTCAAGCCGCACCCGGGCGGCCAGCTCGAGTGCCTCGTCAGCTGCCAGGCGCCGTTCCAGGTACGCGCCGGGATCGCCCGGGCGCTCGGCAAGCAGGAGTCCGAGGTCTGGGTCCACCTGCCTGCGGTCGGCGGCGGCTTCGGTGCCAAGGGCGGCTGCTATCCCGAGGTCGTCGTCACCGCCGCGGTGGCGGACCGCCTCGGGCGGCCCGTGCGCTACGTCGAGACGCGCTCGGAGAACCTCGTGGCCATGACGCACGGCCGCGGCCAGGTGCAGGAGGTCGCCCTCGGGGCGCGTCGCGACGGGACCCTCGTCGGGCTCGAAGGTCGCACCGTGACCGAGATCGGCGCCTACTGCTGGCGCGGCGGCATCCCCTGGCGGACCGCCCGGCTGATGGCGACCGGCGTCTACCGCATCCCGAAGGTCGCCCTCGAGAGCCTCGGCGTCGTCACCAACACCACTCCGGTCGGCCCCTACCGCGGTGCCGGGCGCCCGGAGGCGACAGCGATGCTCGAGCGCTTGATCGAGATGCTGGCCGCCGAGCTCGGGATGGACAGCATCGACCTGCGGCGGCGGAACTTTCTCCGCCCCGACGAGTTCCCCCTCGAGACCCCGACCGGCGCCAGCTACGACAGCGGCGACTACGAGAAGCCGCTCGATGTCCTCCTCGAGCACGCCGGGATGGCGGAGCTGCGCGGCGAGCAGCGTTCGCGCCGCCAGGCCGGAGCCCGTCGCCAGCTCGGCATCGGCATCTCGACCTTCGTCGAGATCAGCGGCTCGGGCTCGGAGTACTCCTCGGTCGAGGTCGAGCGTGACGGGACGATCCTTGTCCGAACCGGGGCCTCGCCGCACGGGCAGGGCCACCTCACCACCTTCACCCAGCTCGTCAGCGGCGCCCTCTCGGTCCCGCCCGAGCAGGTGCGGATCGTGCACTCCGACACCAACGAGGTCGCTCGCGGCACCGGCACCTTCGGCTCGCGCAGCGGCCAGCTCGCCGGCAACGCCATCTACCGCTCCGCCGAGGCGGTCCTCGCCAAGGCACGGGAGAAGGCCGCCGACCTGCTCGAGGCGGCGGTCGAGGACGTGACCGTCGGCGAGGGGGGTTTCGCCGTCACCGGCGTGCCGGCGCGGAGGCTGAGCTGGGCCGAGGTGGCGGTGGCCGCCGAGCCTGGCGAGCTGCAGGCCGAGGACGACTTCACCCAGGAGCAGGGCACCTATCCCTTCGGGGCGCACCTCGCCGTCGTGGAGGTGGACACCGAGACCGGGAGGGTGGAGCTCGTCCGTGTCGTCGCCGTGGACGACTGCGGCACCGTCATCAACCCGCTGATCGTCGAGGGCCAGGTGCACGGAGGCATCGCCCAGGGCATCGCCCAAGCCCTCTACGAGGAGATCCGCTACGACGAGGCCGGCAACCCGCTCACGGCCAACCTCGCCGACTACGAGATGCCGAGCGCCGCGGAGATGCCCAGCTTCGAGGTCGAGGAGACCGTCACCGCCTCGCCGCGCAACCCGCTCGGGATGAAAGGGATCGGCGAGTCCGGCACCGTCGGCAGCACCTCTGCGGTGTGGAACGCCGTCCTCGACGCGCTCGAGCCGTACGGGGTGCGCCAGCTCGACATGCCGCTCACCCCGGAGAAGGTCTGGCGGGCGATCCACTGAGGCTCCCGATGGCGACCGCTCTGTGACCTCGCTTGTCGCCGGCGGGCGCTCAAGTCGGGTTCCCGGTCACCACGGCTTTATGAGCCCGCCCGCCGCCTCGTGAGGGCCGACGTCCTCTCGGAGACGGTCGCCACCCTTCGAGCGGCGGGCTGCGTCGCCGCCGAGGAGGAGGCCGAGGAGCTGATGGCGGTTGCCGGCGCGCGGGGCGGCCTCCTCAACGAGCTGGTGGAGCGCCGCTGCCGGGGCGAGCCGCTCGCCTGGCTGACCGGCTCGGTCCGGTTCTGCGGCGAGCCCGTCCACCTGCGCCGAGGCGTCTACGTGCCCCGCTGGCAGAGCGAGCCGCTGGCGCTCGAAGCAGCGCGGCGCCTTCCTGATCACGGTGTCGCTGTTGACCTTTGCACGGGCTCGGGAGCGATCGCCCGCGTCCTGTCCCGCCACCGACCGCGAGCGCGGGTGCTTGCCACCGAGCTCGATCCCGTGGCGGCGGGATGTGCCCGGGAGAACGGCGTCGAGGTGCACGAGGGCGACCTCGACGGCCCGCTGCCCGCCGAGCTTTGGGCGGCCGTCGACGTCGTCTGCGGCGTCGTGCCCTACGTGCCGACCGGGGCACTTCACCTGCTGGCACGCGACGTCGTCGCCTACGAGCCGACCCTCGCCCTCGACGGGGGGCCGGAGGGGATGGACGTGCTCGTGCGCGCCGTCTCGGGGGGCAGTCGCCTCTTGCGCCGGGGTGGCTCGCTGCTCCTCGAGCTCGGAGCGGGGCAGGCCGAGCTGCTCGCCGGAGAGTTGCGCCGCACTGGCTACAGCCCGGCCGAGCTGCTGCACGACGAGGAGGGCGACCTGCGGGGGATCGCTGCGGTCTTCGTCGCTGCGCCCAGCCGGGCCTGACGGCCGCCCGCCGTCCCGAGCGGTCGTGGCATCACCTCGTTCATTCACCGAGGTGCAGATGGACTTCGGATAGCCGGGGCTAACGGCTCGCCCGTCAGGTCCGGCTGGCCGTCCGCGGCGTGATCGCCGCAGCGCGGTCGAAGCGGGCACAGACCGGCGCGGGCTCGGCTTGCCGGGACTCAACCGCTCTTCAGCGGCGCGATGGCAGCCCGGAGGTGAGGGGGATCGGGAAGCGTGCTGCTTACGGTCCCGGCGTGCAGCCTGCCGCCGCTCCCGCCCCGGTCACCGCCCCCGCCGGGGCAGCCCCCGCGCCCGCCGCCGAGTTGTGCGTCCGGGTGCCCGCCGCCGGGCGTGACGTATGTCCCGTCTGTCATGGTTGGAGGCGACCCGGCTTCGAGCTGTGCCTGAGCTGCCAGCGCGTCCGCCGCCAGCTCAGCAACTTCTGCCGCCTCGTCGCTCCCGTCTCGCTCTGTGTCGGCGAGGAGTCGAGGCTCTACTCCGTCCTCACCGGCTACAAGTCCGAGCGCGCCTCGCCTTACTGGCGCGACGCACGCCGCCAGCAGCTCGCCGCGCTGTTCGAGACCTTCCTCGCGGCGCACGGAGGCTGCATCGCCGAGCGTGCCGGCACCAGATGGGACGCCATCGCCACCGTTCCGACCTCGGCGGGTCGCCTCGGGCCGCATCCTCTCGCCTCGCTCGTCGCCGGCATCCCCTCGCTCGCCGGCGCACACGTCGAGCCGCTCAGCCGCGGCCACGCTGCGCTCGGCCATCTCGTCGCCAGCGACGACGGCTACCGGTGCTGCGAGCCGACCGGGCGTCGGGTGCTTCTCCTCGACGACACCTTCACCAGCGGGGCACGGGCCCAGAGCGCGGCGAGCGCTTTGGCGCTCGGCGGGGCGACGGTCGTCGCCATCGTGCCGGCCGGCCGGATGGTCCGTCCCGCCTTCGGGGCGAGCGCGGCCTTCTGGGCGCGCCAGCGGCGCCGGCGCTTCGAGCTTGACGTGTGCTGCTTGGAGCGGTGACCAGCGTGTCGCCGCGCCGCCGCCGGCACCCCCCGCAGGGGCGGCATGCGCGGACCCGCGCGCTCAGCCCGGCTCGGCAGCGGTGCGCGGCTTGAGCGCCCAGCCCAAGTAGGCACCCCAGGTCGGGCGCACGGGACCGATTTGCAGCCGCCTGCCGAGCTCGTCGAAGGCGATCGCTCCGGTCTTGGCGGCGACGAAGCTCGACATCGTCGTCCGCCAGCTCGCCCGCGGCGCCAGCCCGGAGATCCCGCCGAGGCGCAGCCCGTGGCGCTGCAGGACGCCGGCGAGCTCACTCGGTCGTACGAAGCGATCCCACTCGTGCAGCTCGAAGTCGACAAGGCGCGTCAGCCGCCAGCGTTGCAGCACGCCGATCGCCAAGGCGCGGCTGGCGAGCGTGCGGTTGATCGTCTCGAACAAGAAGGTGCCGCCCGGGACGAGCACCCGTGCCACCTCGGCCACGACCTTGTCGACGTCGTCGACGTGCTCGAGGACGTCGCAGCAGCAGGCGAGCGCCGCCGTGTCGGCCGCCACCGGCGATTGCTCCCCTGCGGCGGCGACGACGGCGAGCGCCGGGCCCCCGCTGACGCCGCCTTGCCGGCCGGCGCGAGCCCGGGCGGCGACAAGCGAGGCGAGCGCAGGGTCGAGGCCGACGACCCGCCAGCCGCGGGCGAGCAACAGCTCGGACAGGTAGCCGCCGCCACATCCGATGTCGAGGGCGATCCCGCCTGCTGGTGGGTCGAGGGCACCTGCTCGGGCGACGTCGAGGTAGGCGAGACGGGCGTCGCTGATCGGCTGGAGCACGGCAAACGGCGAGCGCCCCGACCACCAGTCGACACCCGGGCGGGCGTAGATCTCGTTGTCGAGCGGGCGCCGCCTCAGGGGGAGACGCCCGTGGTGAGGCGCGGCCGCCGAGCCTTGGACTCGTAGAGGGCGCGGTCCGCCTCGAGGAGCACGTCTCTGTCGCTGCCGCTGGCCGCCGAGCCGACGGTGAGCTGAAGGTCGGGAAGCCGTGACCGGTCGTCCACGGGCCCGCCCTCGGGGCTGCCCTCGAGGTTGAGCCGGTCGGCGCTCAGCTGCAGGCGCTCGGCCAGCGCGGCGACCTCGAGCGGTCCGGCCCCGGGCAGGATCGCCAGGAACTCGTCCCCACCCCAGCGCCCGTAGAGGTCCTGCTCGCGGAAGCTCGCCCGCATCGCCGCCGCCATCCGGCGGAGCAGCTCGTCCCCGGCTGCGTGCCCGTGGCTGTCGTTGACCTCCTTGAAGCCGTCGAGATCGATCATCATCACCGAGAATGGCAGACCGGCACGCTGCAGGTGACGCAGCGCCAGCTCCAGCCGCCGCCGGTTGGGGAGGCCGGTGAGAGCGTCGGTGCGTGCCTCGTGCTCCATCCGTCCCCACGCCGCCTCCAGTCGCAGCCGCTCCGCGAGCGAGCGCACGAACAGCCCGAGCAGGGCCGTCGCCAGCAGAGCGGCGACGACGAAGAGGAGCCAGCTGACGTCGCCCGCCCAACCGCGGCTGCTGGCGTCGAGGGTCGCCAGCGGTTCGACGGCGACGAGCGACCATCCGGCCCCGGGGACGGGTGCTCGGGCGTAGGCCAGCTCGGCCGCCGGCTGGCCGGCGAGATCGCCGCGAATGGTGCCGTCGACGCCGCCGGCGGCCGCTGCGCCGAGGCTTGGCGACCAGCCGGCGAGACCCGTCGCAGCGACCGGGGGAGCGCTCGCCAAGAGGCGCCCGGCGGAGTCGACGAGCAGCACCTCGTGGCGGGGGGCAGCGACGACGCGGCCGACGAAGCTGGCGAGCGGTGTTCCGCTCAACGGCAGCGTGGCGACGATGGTCCAACTCCTGTGCGGAAGGGGCAGCGGCGCCGCCAGAGCGACCACCGCCGCACCCCCCGAGGTGGCGATCCTGCCGGAGACGGCGAAGGCGCCCGAACGGCGGCCACTGACCTCACCGAGCAGCACCGCCCGTTCCTCGCTCGGAAGCGTTCGAGTCGCACCCGAGGCGCTCGACGCCCGGCTGCCGTCGAGGACCTCGAGGCTCGTGAAGCCGAAGACCTGGCGCAGCAGCGCTAGACCGGTGGCGCCGGGGGCTGGGCGGCTTCTGCTGCGGCCGTGGGCGAGGTCGGCGGCGGCGGCGTCGGCGGCGCGGGCGGCGATCTCTCCGAGGAACGTGCTCACGAACCCGGCCGAGGTCTCGGCCCGCAAGGTGAACCGGTCCGACTGCGTCGCCGCCGCCTCTGATCTCGCTGAGGCGATCGCCGCCGCCATCGCACCGAGCAGCGCCATCACGGCGAGCGCGCCACCGACGGCGGCGAGGCGGAAGAGGAGCGGTCGCGCTGGTCGTGGTTCCATGTCCGCTCTCGTCCAACGGCACAAGCTGGCGGCACCTCAAGTGACCTGCGACAAGGTTGGCTGGCGACCCACCCACACCGCGCCGCTCGGCTCCGCCCTCTAGCCTCGAGCCCGATGGCCGAGCCCGAGACGACCGAGCCGCTCGAGGCGCTGCGGCGTATCGCCCACCTGCTCGAGCAGACGGGGGCACCGAGCTACAAGGTGCGCGCCTTTCGCAGGGCGGCGCATTCGCTTTCCGAGCTGGCGCCGGCGGAGCTCGTTGCGCTCGCCGCCGCCAAGCGCCTGCGGAGCCTGCAAGGTGTGGGCGAGACGACCGCCCGGGTGATCGACCAGGCGCTGGCCGGCAGGGTCCCGTCCTATCTCGTCGAGCTCGAGGAGGAGGCGGAACGAGCCGCGCCCGAGCTGAGCGCCCCGGCGGCAGCCCTCCGGGCGCTCCTGCGCGGAGACTGCCACAGCCATTCCGACTGGTCCGACGGGGGCAGTCCGGTCGAGGTGATGGCAGCCACAGCACGCGACCTCGGTCACGAGTATCTCGTGCTCACCGATCACAGCCCGCGCCTGACGGTCGCCCACGGCCTCAGCCGCCAGCGCCTGCTCGAGCAGCTCGAGCTGGTCGCCGAGGTCAACGAGCAGCTGGCGCCGTTTCGGCTGTTGAGCGGGATCGAGGTCGACATCTTCGAGGACGGTTCCCTCGACCAGGACGACGACGTGCTGGAGCGGCTGGATGTCGTCGTGGCGAGCGTTCACTCCAAGCTGCGGATGGACAGCGCCGAGATGACGCCGCGGATGGTTCGCGCTGTCGAGAACCCGCATACCGACATCCTTGGCCACTGCACGGGTCGGCTCGTCACCGGCCGCGGGCGCCCTCCCTCGAGCTTCGATGCCCATGCCGTGTTTGCCGCCTGCGCGGCGAGCGGGACTGCTGTCGAGATCAATTCCCGCCCGGAGCGCTCGGACCCACCCCCCGACCTGCTCGCTGTGGCCCTTGCGGAAGGGTGCAGCTTCACCATCGACACGGACGCGCACGCTCCCGGACAGCTCGAGTGGCTGCGCAACGGATGCGAGATTGCCGCCGCAGCGGGTGTTCCCGCCGAGCGCGTGCTCAACACGCGCGCGGTCGACGAGCTGCTCGCCTGGGGCGCGCCAAGCGGCATCCCGCCGCTCACCTCAGCTTGAGCACCTCGCTCAGCTCGACGGGGACCGCCGCCTCGAGCTGGCGGTAGGTGCACGAGCGAGCGTCGCGATCGGGCCGCCAGCGGCGAAATGCGGTCGCGTGGCGGAAGCGGTCGCCTTGCAGGTGGTCGTAGGCGACCTCGCAGACGATGCTCGGCCGCAACGGCTCGAAGGAGAGGTCCCGTTTCGCGTTCCAGCGGCTCGGCGTGCCGGGACGTCGACCAGCGGGGCGGGCTCCGACAGCGCCCGCAGGGTGTGACTCCGAGCCCGCGGGCACGCCTGTCGGTGCCGACCAGCTCGACCACGGGTGCGGCTCGTCCGGCCCCATCCGGTAAGGGGCGATCTCGCCGAGCAGCTCGCGCCGGCGGCCCGCGGTGAACGACGACGTGACACCCACGTGCTGCAGCGTCCCCTCGTCGTCGTACAGCCCGAGCAGGAGCGACCCGACCGACTCCTCGCCGGCGCGGTAGCGGAAGCCGGCGACGACGCAGTCTGCGGTCCGCTGGTGCTTCACCTTGATCATCACCCGCTCGCCCTCGACGTAGGGCAGCTCGCCGCGCTTGGCGATGACCCCGTCGAGACCGGCACCCTCGAAGCGGTGGAACCAGTCGGTGGCGACCGCCGGGTCTCGGGTCGACGGGGTGAGGTGCAGTGGCGGCTCGGCGCCGGCGAGCAAGGCCTCGAGGCGCTCGCGCCGTCGCTCGAAGGTGGCCGGGCGGAGGTCCTCGGAGCCGACGGCGAGGAGGTCAAAAGCGACGAAGGAGGCCGGCGTCGCCGCCGCCAGCATCGACACCCGCGAGCGGGCGGGATGGATGCGCTGGAGCAGGGCATCGAAGTCGAGGCCGCTCGGGCCGGCGATCACGACCTCGCCGTCGAGGACGCAACACTCGGGGAGCATCGCCATGAGGGGGTCGGCGAGCTCGGGGAAGTATCGGGTGAGCGGCCTCTCGTTGCGGCTCGCCAGCTCGAGCCGGGCACCGTCGCGGAAGACGATGCAACGGAACCCGTCCCACTTCGGCTCGTAGAACAGGCCGTCGGCTGCCGGAAGGTCGCTCGACGGCAGGGCGAGCATCGGGGCGATCGGTGGCTCGAAGGGGAGCGTCATCGGCTGGTCAACATGTGCTACTCGAGCCCCTCCCGCCTGATGCCGCGCGCACGGGCGGCCACCCTACCCGCCACCTCGCTGAGCTGCCGGGGGGGCTGCCGGCGGGCTGTGGTGGGTCGCCTGCCGGCAGGTGGAGGCTGCATGCATGTTCGGGAAGGAGCGGGGTAAAGACGTGTCATGACCGACCAGGGCGATCCCCCACGCATCGATGGACGGAGGGCGCGCGGCGAGCGGACGAGGCTCAACGTCCTCGAGGCTCTCCTCGCGCTCGTCGAAGAGGGCCAGCTGCGACCGACCGCCCAAGAGGTGGCCGAGAGGGCCGGCGTCGCGCTCCGGACTGTCTATCACCACTTCGAGGACGTCGAAGCATTGAGGCGTCTCGCCTTCGATCTCCAGGTGGGGCGCAACCGGGAGGCGTTGCGCCCGATGGACACCTCCCTGCCGACTGTCGAACGCTGCCGGCAGGTTGCTCACCGGCTGCGTCGGTTCTACGAGGCGATCTCGCCGATCCGCCGTGCGGTGGTGCTCGAGGAGCGCAGCTCACCGCAGATGGCCGAGGTGCTCCGCCGGTCGCGCCTGATGCGCCGTCAATTCGTCGAGTCGGCCTTCGAGTCCGACGTCAACAGCCGCGGCGTCCCCGAGCGGAGGTCGATCCTCGATTCGCTCGACGTGACGACGAGCTGGCAGAGCTGGTACTACCTTCGTGCGAGCCTCGGACGGGGCGCGCAGGCGGCGGAGCGCGTTCTTGCCTTCGAGCTCGAGCACCTGCTCTCCGGGCGTGGCGGGGCCGTCGCAGGTGGCCCCCAGGCTGCAGTGGGTGGCTCGAGATCCACAGCCGGGCAGGGCGAGGAAGACGACGAGCGGCTCGGTTACGGTCCGGCCGATGTCGTCGCAGAGCGCGAGGTCGTCGCTGCCGACGACGCCGAGGTGGCCGCCGCCGGCACCCGCACGATGACCTCGTCGCGAGGCGGCGAGCGACGTCGCCGCAGCGGAGGCGCACGCCCCCGCCCCGGTCGATAGCCCGGTGGCCGTAGGGCCCGTTCGGTGGATCCCGGCTCTGTCCAAGTCCACCAGGGTCGCTGCACCTCCCGGGCACCGGCGGACCTCCCGTGCGCCGAGGCACAGCCCCTGGCTCACTCGGCCGACCCTGAGCGCCGCCGCGGGCTCTTGTCACGGGGAAGGAGCCCGACCAGTCGCGCCCACCGGGCGACCGGCTCGTCGAGGCCGAGCCACCAGCCGAGAAGCACCAGGGCCGCGGCTCCCGCCGCCCACAGGCCGGTGGTGAGGCGCCCGGGCCAGTAGCGGAGCTCGATCTCGTGGTGCCCCGGGCCGATCGAGGCTGATTGCATGATGCCGTCGTAGCGGGCGAGCGCAACCGGCTTGCCGTCGACGCTGAGGTGCCATCCCGGAACCGCTGTCACCCGCAGCACGAGCAGCTCACGCTCCGAAGTGTCGGCGACCATCGACCACGACCCGTTCCCGGTGGGGCGAACTGCCGAGATCGTCCCGGGACCGGCGAAGGAGAAGCGTGCCGCACCCGGCACCGAGTAGAGCGTCTCTCCCTCGATCACCGCGACCTTGAGCGTTCCCGCAGGCGGCACGGTCACGCGTGAGGCGGCGAGGATGTAGCCGATGCCGTAGCGGCGGGCGAGGGCAGCCGAGTCGACGTCAGGGAAGAAAAGCGCGGGGCCGGCTGCCGGCGGGGTCGCAGGACCGGGCCAGGAGCTGTAGTACGCAGCGGGCACGAGAGGGTCGTGCACCGCGAAAAGCCGGATCCCGTATCCGATGTTGACATTCGGGTAGAAGCCGACCGGCGAGCTGCGCTGGATGACGTCGGGCAGTCCCGTGTCGAGGCCGAGGAGCGAGCTGCCGACGAGTGACTCGAGCCGGGTCTCGGCCGGCGTGGCCGGGTAGAAGCGGTTCGAGTAGGAGGCGATGCCGACCCCGGCGAAGAACAGCTGCGCCACCTGCCCGGCGCAGAGGGCGGCGGCAGCGGCGAGCGGGATCCGCCGATGCCACCGCCGGCCCCGCTCGGAGCTGAGGTGCCAGCTCGTGAGCCGCAGAAGTGCCGCTCGGAGGCGGAGCCGTGTCGCGCTTGGCGGCCAGCCGCCGCCATCGCGGGCGATCCCGGCGGAGCCCCGGCGGGCTTTGCGGCTGACGGCGGCGCGGGTCCTCCAGGCCGTCGCAGGACGATCGCTTTCACCGCCCTGGGTCGCCAGCACGGCTCCGACAACGACCACGGCGAGGGTCATCGCCACCGGCCAGATCAGTGAGTCAACGCGCGCCGTCGCTGCCCGCCCGGTGAGACCCGCCAATGCCGAGTCGACCGCGAGGTAGCTGACGGCGGCGGCGAGCGCGGCGCCGGCGGCGAGCCACGCCCGGCGCAGCCGCGCCCGGCCGAACCCGCTCAGCAGCTCCTCGAGCCCGAAGGCGGCGAGCAGGGAGGTCGTGAAAGCGGCGACTGTGCGCGTGCGCGACAGGCGGACCTGGCGCAACGGCCCGATCTTGTCGAGCACCTCCTGCAACGACGGGAGGAGGTGAGGCTGGTAGCTGGCCGCGAGCGCGAAGACCGTTGCCGCGGCGAGGGCGATCACGACCGGCCGCCGCCAGCGGGTAAGCAGCGCCACGGCCGCCAGCGCCACGGCCGCCTCGCCGATGTAGGCAACGGTCTCGAAGTAGTTCCACTTGCTCAGCGCGAACGACGTCGTCGGCCCGATCGGCATCCCGAAGTACCCCTGGGCGAGGAACAGGCTCGTCGTGCGCAAGGGCAGCGCGGTGAACCCCTGCAGGCCGCGGCGGTGGCTGGCGGCGATCACCTGAAGCCCGGGCCAGAGAAGCGGCGCGGCGAGCGCCGACCCGAGCACCGCTCCGGCCACCGCGCTCGCCAGCCCGGCCGGGTGCAGCTGGCGCCGGGTGGCGACGAGCCCGCAGGCGAGCACCGCCGCCCCGACGACGGCGACCATCGACAAGAGGATCGTCGCCTCCGGGAACCCGCCGTAGAACGAGAACGCGACGGCGAGGGCCAGCCCGGTGACGGGCCAGGGGTGTCCCGGTCGCCGGTAGGCGAGAACGGCCAGGCCGAGGATCCAGCCCGCCCAGCAGAAGACGTCGGAGAGCGGCCATGTCACCCAGTTCGCGAACGGCCCCGAGAGCATGAACGTCGCCCCGCCGAAGAAGGCGGCGAGCGGGCGGCAGCCGAGCACCCGGGCCGCCAGGTAGGTGCCCGTACCGGCGAGGACGAGCTTGACGATCACCGCCACGAGGAAGGCTTCCGGCAGCGGCGCCAGGTAGCTGACAAGGTCGGGGAGGCTGAAGGCGCTCGACTCGAAGTTCAGCAGCTGCGGCATCCCGAGCACGGAGTAGTCGTTCCACAGCGGCAGCTGTCCGGAGTGGACGAGCTTCCAGTCGAGCGTGTTCCACGACACCATCTGGCTGATCGAGTCGGCATTGTGGAAGGAGTGGACCGTCGAGAAGAGCCCCGCACCGAGGGCCGACATGCGCCCTGCGGCGAGGTCGAAGGCACCGAAGCTGCCGCCGTCGACGAGGGCCGGCGAGAAGAAGGCCAGCGCCAAGAGGACGAGGGCACCAGCAGCGAGAAGATCGCGGCGGTGAGCCGTGACGAAGGCCGCGAGCGCCGCGCCGGGCGATCGCGGGCTCGGCCGGCGCCGAGAAGAGCTCGGCGAGGTCGGCGCCGTCTCGGGCGACACGGCCCGCAGCGCGTCCTCGAAGGACCGGCCTGTCTTCCTGATCGTTCGCTCCGTCCGGTCGCTGCCGGCGGGCGCTCGCCGGCGTCGGGCTAGAGGCCCAGCTGGGCGAGAGTCTTGGCGCCTGGCGGTGCCGTGATCGTGATGGCGGCGGGATAGCTGAAGTCGACGTGGCCGCCGGTCCCGGTTGTCGCCGGTGCCGTCACCTCGACGGGCAACGGCTTGCCGGTCAGTGCGAGCCACAGCGTGCCACCCCTGCTCGAGATGATCGGCAACGCCCGCACGGCCTGGACCACCTTCGGGATCCCCGTGCGCAAGGTGCCGTCGGCGGTGGTGAGCTCGCTGGCGAGTGTGGCCGGGGCTGTCAGGGTGCGCAGCCCGACCGTGAAGCTTCTCGCCGTCTTGCCGGTGAGCATGATCCAGGTGCCGGCGAGTCGCTTGACGAGCGCCGCCCGCTGCGCGGTGGTGAGGCCCTTCTGACCCGCCATCGACGCCACCCAGAACGACCGGCCACCGTCGAGGTAGTCGACACGGCCGATCGAGACGAAGTGCAAGATCCCGACGAAGCCGGCGGCGGCCCCGTGCGAGACGAGCGTCCCGGCGGCTCGCTTGCCGTGCTCGGCCGAGCGCAGTCCGAGGTCGATTCGGCTGCCCTGCTCGGTGAGCTCACCCGACAGCTCGATGTCCGACTCGGCGGCGAGGGTGCTGTGGGCGAGGTCGAGCGCTTGGCGCGCGCTCAGCCGCTGGATCCCGTTCGGTTGCATCGGCGTCGGTGCGACGGCACCGGCGAGACCGGCGGGCAAACCCGCAGCCAGCGCTATCGTCGCAGGCAGGACGAGCAGGACGCCTCGCCGCCGCTTCGCCGGGATCCCCTCGTCGCCGTCCCGCCGGAGTTCCGGGTGGCCGCAGTGGTGCTCTCGAGTCGACACGATTGCCTCCAGGTTGGTTGCCATCAGCCTGCCTCGGCGGCCGGGAGGGCGGTGCCGCGAGCCCGGGCCGGAGCCCAGGGTAGGCCCTGCGGGCACGACGGGCCGAACCTACCCGGGGCAGCGGGGCGATCAGTCGCCGCGGGCGCCGATTCGGTGAGTCAGGCGAGGGTGACCGAGACCCGCAGCTCGTCGGTTCCCGGCGAGGCGAGGAGCTCCAGTTCGGTGATCCCACCGGCGGCGCGGAGATCCTCTGCTGCCAGCACAAGGAGAGCGGTGGCCTGCTCCGGAGCCTCGACGACGACCTTCGACACCGGCGCCCGCAGCGACTTCTTGCCTGCCGTCTTCGCCCGCCGGACCTCGCCGAGCACCGCACGAACCTGCTCGAGCAGAGCCGGGGGCGGAGCTTGCCGGTCGAGAAGCGCGGTGAGCTCCCTCGCCTCCGGCCACGCGGCGAGATGGATCGACGTGTCGTTCGACCACGACCAAGCCTCCTCCGCGGCGAACGGCAGGAACGGTGCCAGCAGGCGAAGCAGCACGTCGAGCGCCGTCCGCAAGGAGCGCCGCGCCCCCGCTCCTGGGGAGCCGGCGGCGTAGGCGCGGGTCTTCACCAGCTCGAGGTAGTCGTCGCAGAAGGTCCAGAAGAGCCGCTCGGTCCGCTCGAGGGCGCGGGCGTGCTCATAGGTCTCCAGGGCGGCGATCGCCTCGACGACGACTCCGGCGAGCTCCTCGAGGAAGGCGGAGTCGAGCGGCTCGAGGCTGCCGCGCGGCTGGACGCCGGCACCGGCGCCGGACGGTGCGGGACCGGCGGCGGCCTCGATGGACAGGACGAACTTGGCGGCGTTGAGGACCTTCAGCGCCAGGCGCCTTCCGACGGTCATCTGCTGCTCGTCGAAAGCTGTGTCGGCACCGAGCCGTGCCGAAGCCGCCCAGTAGCGCACGGCGTCCGTGCCGTGCCGCTCGAGCAGGTCGGTCGGCACGACGACGTTCCCCTTCGACTTCGACATCTTCTTCCGGTCGGGGTCGAGGATCCAGCCCGAGATGGCGGCGTGCGCCCACGGCAGCTGACCGTGCTCGATCAGCGACCGGGTGACGCTCGTGAACAGCCAGGTGCGGATGATGTCGTGGCCCTGCGGGCGGAGGTCCATCGGGAACAGGCGGGAGAACAGCTCCGGGTCGTCGGCCCATCCGCCCGCGATCTGCGGGGTGAGCGAGGAGGTCGCCCAGGTGTCCATCACATCGGGGTCACCGGCGAAGCCTCCCGGCTGCCCGCGCTGCTCGGGTGAGAACCCCGGAGGGACGTCGGTCGAGGGGTCGACGGGCAGCTCCTCGGGCGGGGCGAGGATCGGGTGGGTCTCGTCCGGGCGCCCGTCCGCGTCGAGGGGATACCAGACCGGGAAGGGAACGCCGAAGAAGCGCTGGCGCGAGATGTTCCAATCGCCGGTCAACCCCTCCACCCAGGCCTCGTAGCGCATCCGCATGAACTCCGGGTGCC
>DAHUZG010000428.1 GCA_027306715.1 Acidimicrobiaceae bacterium | reverse complement strand
CGACGGCGGCGATGATGCCGTGGGCCTGCTCGGGCTCGCTGAAGAACATGTCCCAGCTGAACTTCCAGCCGCTCTTGTTGCCGGCGTCGAAGGCGCCGGTCGGCGTGTTGGTCGTGAGGTAGGGGACCTTCAGCTGATCGGCGGCGAGCGCCTCGGGGACCGTGATCGGCGGCGTGCCGGCGCCGAGGAGGGCGACCGCGCCGTCTTTCAGCACGAGGTCGCGAACCTGCTGGCTCGCTGTGGTCGGGCTCGACTGGTTGTCGAGCAGCACGAGGTTGACCTTGTGCCTGACCCTGCCGACGAGCAGCCCGCCGGCGGCGTTCACCTGATCGATCGCCAGGCCGTACGCCGCCTTCTGGTCGGTCCCGAAGCTCGCCAGCGGTCCTGTCTCGGAGATGCTGGCCCCGATGGTGATCGGCGAGCCGGTCGCCCTCGGCGACGGCGCAGCGCCCGCCCCTGCCACCCCGATCGAGGCCAGCAGCGCCGACGGCGCCAGCGCGGCGACAGCCAGGGCTGCGACCCGGCGCCTGCTCGCCCTGCTCATGTTCGGCCTGCTCATCTTGTCCCTGCTCATCTCGGCTTTGCTCATCTCGGCTTTGCTCATCTTGCCCCTCCTTGTGAGGTGGTTGTTGCTCGGATCGTGCCGGCAGCGGCAGGCGCTGGGACTGCCGGCGCCCCGGCTGCCGGCAGTGCGGCCGGCGGCCCGGCTCGGAAGTACACCTCGGCCAGCAGGTCCTCGTCGGCGAGCGGGCCCGGTGGGCCGTCGTAGCTCAGCTCGCCGCGGTTCAGCACGTAGGCGTGATCGGAGATGGCGAGCGCACGCTGCACGTTCTGCTCGATGAGAAGGATCGCCAGGCCGGTACGGTTGACCTCCGCCAGCACCGCATAGAGGGCGTCGATCACCTTCGGCGCCAGCCCGAGCGAGAGCTCGTCGCAGATCAGCAGCGAGGACTCGGTGACGAGCGCCCGGGCGACGGCGAGCATCTGCTGCTCGCCGCCCGAGAGCGAGCCGGCGCGCTGGCCGGCGTGAGACTCGAGCGCCGGCATCACCTCGAAGGCGCGGATCAGGCGCTGGCGCAGCTCGGAGCGGTGCATCGACTGGGGCAGCCCGAGCAGCAGGTTCTCCTCGACGCTCAGCTCGGCGAAGATGCCGCGCCCCTCGGGGCAGAGACGGACCCCCCGACGCGCCCGGCGGTAGGCGGGAAGGCGGGTGACCGCCGCCCCGTCGAGCAGGATGCGGCCGCCCCGGGCCGCCAGCGCCCCGCTGACCACGCCGGCGAGGGTCGACTTGCCGGCACCGTTGGCGCCGAGGACGCTCACGATCTGGCCACGTCCGATCCGGACGCTCACCTCGCGAAGGGCGAGGAGCGACCCGTAGCCGGCGCTCACACGCTCGAGCTCGAGCAGCGCCGGGCCGGTGGGGGCGCTGGCCACGGCGGGGGCCACGGGGGGCCGGGGGGGGCCGGCGGGACGGGAGCGGAGCTTCTCCCGGGAGGCTTCCGCCGCGCTCTGCCCGCCGCCCTCGTCCTCGCCGTCATCGTCGGCGACGCCGAGGTAGACGGCTTGCACGGCGGGGTCGGCGGCAACCTCTGCCGGGGTCCCCTCGGCGATGATCCGGCCCCAGTCGATGACGATCACCCGCTGCACGACCTCGTGGATCACCTTCTGCACGTGCTCGACGACGAGCAGGCTGCGACCACCGCCGTGGATCTCGCGGATCAGGTCGATCACCTCGGCGAGCTCCTCGCCGACGAGGCCGGCGGCGACCTCGTCGAGCAGCAGGATCGCCGGGTCGGTCGCCAGGGCGCGGGCGAGCTCGAGCCGCTTCAGGTCGAGCAGCCCGAGAGAGCCGGCCCGGGCGTGGGCGCGGTGCTCGAGACGGCAGGCCCCGAGCACCGCCGCCACGTGGGCAGCGACGCCGCGGTCGCGCCGGCCCCAGCCGCCTCCGGAGGCGGCCGGGCGGTGCAGGTGCGAGGCTGCCAGGCGGACGTTCTCCTGCACTGTCAGTGCTGAAAATGGGCGCGGCACCTGAGCGGCGATGGCGACGCCACGGCGGCTCACGACGTGCGGCGGAGCCCCGTCGAGGCGGGCGCCCCCGAGGCGGATCGAGCCCGACGTCGGTCGGTGGATCCCGGCGATCAGCTTGAGCAGCGTGCTCTTGCCGGCGCCGTTCGGCCCGATGACGCCGACCGCCTCGCCGGCGCCGACGCAGAACGAGACGCCGTCGGTGGCGGTGAGGCCGCCGAAGCGCTTGACGAGGCTCTCGACGACGAGCGGCTCGCTCGGGCGTCCCGCCAGCCAGCCGGCTGAGCCGATCGCTGACGTCGCCCCTGCTGGCACCGCCGGACCCCCCGTGTACGTGGCTCCCGGTGCACCCTACAGCCTCAGCCGTTAACTGAACAAACCGTCCCATGAAATGGGACACCCCGTGGACCGGCGGTGACGGCACACCTACGCTGGCGGCGATGGGCGTGCCGACCTCCGACATCGACCTCTGGAGCGACGAGGCGCTCGAGGAGCCCTACCCGCTCTGGTCAGAGCTCCGCCAGGCCGGCCCGGCGGTGTTCCTCGAGCGCTACGGGATCTGGGCGCTCCCCCGCTTTGCCGAGGTGAAAGAAGCGCTTCGGGACCACCGGCGCTACACCTCCGCCGAGGGCGTCACCCTCAACGAGACGATGAACGGGATCCTCTCGGGGATCATGCTGCACACCGATCCGCCCGAGCACGAGGCGCTTCGCGAGGTCGTGAGACGGCCGATGCTGCCGGCGGCTCTTCGGGCCCTCGAGGGCGACCTGCAGGCCGAGGCCGAGGCGATGGTGACGCGGCTCGTCTCCGGCGGCCCCTTCGACGCTGCCGGCGAGCTCGCCTCGCACCTGCCGCTCTCGATCGTCTCGGCCCGCGTCGGCCTCCCCGAGGAAGGCCGCGAGCGGATGCTCGACTGGGGCTTTGCGAACTTCCAGTGCTTCGGGCCGATGAACGAGCGCACCCGCGCCTGGCTGCCGGTGCTGGACGAGGCGGTCGCCTACATGTCGGAGCCGACGCTGCGCGCCCGCCTCGTGCCCGGCGGATGGGCCGACGCCCTCTGGCACGCCGGCGAGAGCGGCGAGATCCCGCTCGAGAAGTGCCCGGTCCTGATGAACGACTACTGGGGCCCGAGCCTCGACACGACCATCTTCGGCATCAGCTCGGCGGTCCTGCTCTTTGCCCGCCACCCCGAGCAGTGGGAGCTCGTCCGCTCCGACCCGTCGCTGCTGCCGCACGCGGTGAACGAGACCCTCCGCCTCGAGTCCCCCATCTCGCAGTTCTCCCGGGTCGCCACGAGCGACGTCGACTACGACGGCGTGCGCGTCCCGGCCGGCTCGCGCGTGCTCGTGATGTTCGGCTCTGCCAACCGCGACGAGCGCCGGTGGCCCGACCCCGAGCGCTTCGACGTCCTCCGCCGGCCGAGCGACCACCTCGCCTTCGGCTTCGGCGAGCACCATTGCGCCGGGCAGGCCCTCGCCCGTCTCGAGATGCGGGCCGTCCTCGGAGCGCTGGCGGCTCGGGTCGAGCGCTTCGAGATCCTCGAGATGGAGCGCGCCCGCAACAACACGCTGCGCGGCCTGAGCCGCCTCGTCGTCCGACCGCTGCCTGCACGCTGAGCGAGGGCGCCCGTACCCGCTGAGACGGCAGCGGCTGTGCCGGCGGTGCCGGCGGTGCCGCTTGCTCACCGGTGCCTAACCACCGCCACGCCGATCGCTCACAGACCGCCGCAACCGTGTTGGGTAGCGTTCAGGTGACGATCGGATGACGACACAGTGACGACACAGTGACGACCAGCTTCCTGGCCGAAGCGAGGCCGCGGGCGGCTCCCGACGCCCCACCGGCGCCGGCGCCGGCGCCGGACCGCCGGACCGGTTGGAGGTGGTCGACGGCGGCCTGGTGCCTCGGCTCGGTCGGGCTCGTCGCCTTGCTGTTCAACGCCGCCCGCGCCAGTGCCGGTGGCACGTCAGACGACGCCACGATCGTGCTCGAAGGCCAGGCGATCGCCTCCGGTCATCTCGCCCTGGGCGGCTGGTCGCTCTCCTACGACTCGTTCTGGACCCTCGAGGCGCCGCTCTACGGGCTCATCGGTGGGCTCTTCGGCGTCGGCCAGTACCTGATGTGGCTCGTGCCCGCCGTGTTCGCCGTTCTGCTGGTGCTCGTCGCGCTGTGGCTGGCCGGCGGCGTCGGCCGTCGTCGCGACAGCTGGCTCGCCGCCGCCGCGGTGGTCGTCATGCTCGGGCTTCCCTCGCCTGTTCTCTCCTACTTCCTGCTTCAGGCCGGCTGGCACGTGGCGACCACCCTCTTCGCCCTCTTGGCCTTTGCCGGAGCCGTCCGCTCGCGGAGCCGGCTCGGCCTCGCCGGCGCCGTCGTCGCGGTCGCCGCCGCCCAGCTCGGAGACCTGCTCGCCGTCGCCCTGACCGTGCTGCCGCTCGTGCTCGCCGGGCTGGTCGCGATCGCCGAGGAACGCAGCTGGCGCGCCGGCGCCCGCCAGCTCGGCGCGGCCCTCGGCGGCGGGCTGCTGGCGATCGTCGTGCGCCTCGTCGCGGTCGCCGCGGGGACGTACTCGGTCACCTCCCGCGACGTTCTCGCCTCACCGCAGCAGATCCTCTCCAATCTGGCCTCGCTTCCCGGACGACTCGCCGGCCTGGGTGGGCTCGGCAGCTTCGTCTCGGGGGTTCCGGCCGGGCCCGTCGAGCTGCGCCTCGGTCGACTGCTGCT
>DAHUZG010000422.1 GCA_027306715.1 Acidimicrobiaceae bacterium | reverse complement strand
GCATCGACCACGGCACCGGCCTCGGGATCGGAGAGACGGCGGGCATCGGCGCCGACTTCCCGAACCTCTCGTTCGCCTTGATCGACGCCGAGGCTCGCATGATCACCGGCCAGGCGGTGTCGCCCGATGAAGCGAGCGGGGCGGTCGTCGAGGAGATCCTCACCAAGGCCAACCTCAAGGGAAACGTCTCCAAGGGCTGGGTCGGCTACCCGGACTTCGTCGCCCGCTACGCCAAGCTGTGGGGAGTCAAGGCCTGAGCCGGCACCGTCCCTGCGGTGCCTGCGGTGAGCGCGCCGGGGAGGCATCACGACGGGATGGCCACGATGGCGACGATCAGGGCTGACGCCCGCGCCAAGCTGGCCGGTGAGCAGCGCTACACGAGCGACCTGCGTCGTCCGGGGATGTGCGAGGCGGCGCTCGTGCGTAGCGGCCTGCCCTCGGCGCGTCTCGTCTCTGTCGACGCCGCCCGGGCGCTCGGCGTGCCGGGCGTGCTCGCCGTGCTCACCGGCGCCGAGGTCGGGGTGCGCCTCTGGGGGCGGATGGCGCGGGACATCCCGGCGCTGGCGGTCGACCGCGTCCGCTACGTCGGAGAGCCCGTGGCGGTGGTGATCGCCGAGACGCGCGCCGCTGCTGACCGTGCCGTCGAGCTCGTCGAGGTCGACTACGAGCCGCTCGAGCCCGTGCTCGACGCCCTCGCCGCCCTCGACCCGACGAGCCCGGCCGTCCACGAGCAGCCCTGGCTGTACCCCTCCGCCGCCGCCCCCGAGGGCTCGCACAACGTCCAGTCGCGCATCGTCGCCGGCGACCTGGCGGCGACCGAGGCGGCGTTGGCGGCAAGCGCCCACGTCGTCGACCAGACCTACACGAGCCCGCGCGGCCACCACGGCTACATCGAGCCGCAGGCCTGCGTGGCCGAGGTCGACGACGACGGCCGTATCCACGTGTGGATGACGAACAAGCAGCCCTACCGCTTGCGAGCGCAGCTGTCGGAGTGCCTCGGGATCGACCAGCAGCGGATCGTCGTCGAGCCGGTGGCCATCGGCGGCGACTTCGGTGGCAAGGGGGCGGCGCTGCTGGCCCCGATCTGCGTGCTGGCCAGCGAGTGGACGCGGCGCCCGGTGCGGATCGCGCTTCATTACGACGAGGACCTCTCGGCGACCAACCCCCGTCACGGGTCGCGGATCCGGGTGCGGCTCGGCAGCGACGGGGAGGGCAGGTTCAGCGCGCTCGCCGTCGATGCGGTCTTCGACGGCGGCGCCTATGCCGGCTGCAAGGTGATGCCCGACGTCAACCTGCCCGGCATGAGCGAGGCCGGGACGGCTTATGGGCTTTCCGTCTTCGCTCTCGAGTCCGTCGTCGCCTACACCAACAGCGTCCCTGGTGGCCACATGCGGGCGCCCGGAGCGCCGCAGCTCACCTTTGCTCTCGAGTCGGCGGTCGACGAGCTGGCCGCGCTCGCCGGCATCGACCCCGTCGAGCTGCGTCGGCGCAATGTGCTTCGCCAGGGCGAGCCCAACCTCCACGGCACGACCTGGACCGAGTGTCGCGGTGGCGAGGTGCTCGAGGCGGCGGTCGCCGCCAGCCGCCGGCTCGAGGTGCCGCCGGGCTGGCTGCACGGGCGCGGCGTCGCCCTCTACGACCGCCCGAACGTGCCGATGCGGACGACGTTGCGCCTCTCGCGAGCCGGCACCGGGGACCCGCTCAGCGTCGAGGTCCCCTTCCCCGACACCGGCACCGGCTCCTACGAGGCGGTCCGCGCCGAGGTCGCCGAGCAGCTCGGTCTCGACCGTGCCGAGGTCGTCGTCCGCCTGGCGAGCACCGCCGAGCTCCCTCCTGACGCCGGGGTGGGCGGGAGCTGGGTGACCGCCAGCGCGCTCGGGGCCGCCGCCGCAGCGGCGCGGGCCTGGAAGGACGGCGGCGGCGAGACGATCGTCGCCAGCGGCGGCGCCGAGGGCCCGGAGGTGACCTCGTTCGTCGTCCAGCTCGCACAGGTCGCCCTCGACCCGGCGACCGGCGCCTACCGCGTCCTCGAGGTGCTGACCGCTGTCGACTCGGCGCGCGTCGTCAACCCCCGAGCGCACCAGATGCAGATCGACGGCGGGGCGGCCATGGGCTACGGCTTCGCCTCCCTCGAGGACCTCGACCTCGAGGGCGGCCAGGTCGGAGCGGGCACGCTCGGCGAGTTCCGGATCCCGACCGCCGAGGACGTCCCGGCCTGGCGGACCGTCCTCGTCGAGGGCAGCCTCGGCGTCGAGCCGGGCGGCGTGAAGGCGATCGGGGAGCTCTCCAACGTGCCGACAGCAGCCGCGGTCGCCAATGCCCTCGCCGACGCCGGCGGCGTGCGCCTGCGCTCGCTCCCGCTCACCGCCGAGAAGGTCTGGCGGGGGCTCATCGCCAGCGGCGATGAGGGCGCGGCGATGAGGGCGCGGCGATGAGAGTCAGCCTGCAGCTGAACGGCGAGACCTTCAGCGGAGACGCCGACGGTGACGAGTCGCTGCTCGCCATGCTCCGCCGGCACGGCCACACGGCGGTCAAGGAAGGGTGCGGCGTCGGGGTGTGCGGCGCCTGCGGGGTGATCGTCGGCGGCTCCTACGTGAGCTCGTGCCTCTACCTCGCCGGCCTGGCCGACGGGGCCGAGGTCTGGACCGCCGAGGGCCTCTCCCGGACCGACCCGGAGACCGCCGACGCCCTGGCTGTTGCCGAGGCGTTGCAATGCGGCGCTTGCTCGCCCGGCCAGCTCGTCGCCTGCTGGGCGTATGTCCACCTCGGTCCGGGTGTCCCCGACGAGGAGACGATCCGGCACTTCTTCGCCGGGAATCTCTGTCGTTGCACCGGCTACTCGACCATCGTCGAGGCCGTGAAGGCGCGCTGCGTTGCTGAGGGCAGCCGCGCCCGGGGCAGCAGTGCCTGACAGCCCTGGCTGCGGGCTGGTGACTGAGGGCTGTGGTGACTGAGGGCTGTGATGACTGAGGGCTGTGATGACTGAGCTGCTGCGGCCGGCGGGGCTCGCCGAGGCGCTCGAGCTGGTCGGCGACGGGGGCTTGCCTCTCGCCGGGGGCACGGCGATCTCGACGTTGCTCAACCTGCGCCTCCTCGAGGTCGATCGGCTCGTCTCGCTCGCCGCGCTCGAGGAGCTGCAGGGGATCGAGGACGGCCCCGACGGGATGCGGATCGGCGCCTCGACGACGCTCGCCGGGCTGGCCGGCTCGGAGCTCGCCCGCCGGCGACTGCCGCACGTGGCGCTCGCCGCGGGCTGCGTCGGCAATCCGCGGGTGCGCTCGCAGGCCCGGCTCGGCGGGGCGCTGGCTCACGCCGACCCCCGCCAGGACCTGCCGCCGGCGCTGATGGTGAGCCGCGCCGTCGTCGTCTGCCGCAGTCGCTCGGGGGAGCGGACGCTCCCGATCGCCGATCTGTTCCGCGGCCATCTCGAGACGGCGCTCGCAGACGACGAGCTCGTCACCGAGGTCCGCCTGCCCCCGGCGGACTCGGAGCCGGGACGGCGTTCTGCGAGCGGATACCTGCGGTTCGCACCCGGCTCGGCCTCCGACTTCCCGACCGTCTCGGTGGCGGCCTCGACCGTTGTCGACGAGGCGGGCAGCGTCGTCGAGCTGGCGCTGGCCCTCGGCTCGGTCGGGCCGGTGCCGCTGGCGATCGAGACCGGCGGGCTCCTCGGGGCCCGGGCCGACGCCGCCCTGGTCGAGGCGGTGGTCGGGCTCGTCAGGTCGACCGTGACGCCGTCGGACGATCGCCTCGGCTCTGCGGAGTACAAGCGCCACGTCGCCGGGGTCATCGCCGGTCGGTTGCTCGGCGAGGTGTTGGGGGTGCCGGCGGCGCCGCTCGGCGACGGCCGCCGGTAGCAGCGCCGTCAACGGGCGCTCGATGCCCCACGGCGCGCGCCGGCGCCGGCGAATCGTCACGAATGCTTCAGACTCGTCGGCAAAGATGGTCGCATCGACGACAGCGACCAGATGAGCCCCGCCCCTGACCGACCCGGCCGATCGCGTCGCGCCCGCTTGCTGGCGATCCCGATCGCGGTGGCCGCCGTGCTCGTGGCGGGCACCGTGTTCGTCATCACCCGCTCGGGAAGCCCGTCCACCGCTGCCTCCTCGCGCCCGGCGACCACGGCACCGACGACGGTGGCGCCGACGACGGTGGCGCCGACGACGGTGGCGCCGACGACGGTGGCACCGACGACGGTGCGCGCGTCCTCGAAGACGCCCCCGACAACGTCAGCGCCGGCGTCAGCGCCGACGTCGACCTCGAGCCCCGTTGCAGCCGCCGCTCCTCACATCATGGTGCTCATGATGGAGAACAACTCGTACTCCTCTGTGGTCGGCAACCCGGCCGCGCCCTACCAGACGGCGCTGGCGCGCAGCTACGAGACGGCGACGAGCTCCTACGGCGTCGGCCACTACAGCCTCGACAATTACCTTGCCCTTCTCACCGGGCAGTTCTTCAGCTGGTCGACCGGCGACTGCCAGCCCGGCCCGTCGTGTGAGACGTCGGCCCCGACGCTCGTCGGCCAGCTCGAAGCGCGGCGGCTCACCTGGTCGGCCTACCTCGGCTCGATGCCGCACAATTGCGACCAGCAGAACGCCGACAACGGCACCGTGGGGCACTCCTACGGCGTGCGCCACGACCCGTTCGTCTACGTCCGGGCGCTCGTGCGCTCCGACTGCTCGCGCATCGAGCCGTCCTCGGTGATGCTCCGCCAGCTCGACAGCGCCCGGGCGCCGGACTTCGTCTGGTACAGCCCGCAGATCTGCCACGACGCCGGCGGCGACGACCCCTGCGCCACCATGGCAGCCGGAGACCGCTTCCTCTCCCGCGAGATACCGGCCATCGAGGACACGTCGTGGTACCGCCACGGCGGGACGATCATCCTCACCTACGACGAGGGCAGCGGGAGCGGCCAGGGCCAGGGCGAGTACCTCACCGGGGCGGGCAACCACGTGCTGACGACGATCGTCTCGGCGGCGACCGCCCACCGCGGCGACTACCGGTCGTATCTCAACGGGTTCGGCGTCCTCGCCGGGATCGAGCGGGCCTACGGCCTGTCCTGCCTGGCGCAAGCGTGCCGGCGCTCGAACGGCATCCTTCCGCTCGACACGAGCTCGAGCGCCCCGGCGTCCCTGCGGGCGGCGTCCTCGCGGCCTCCTGCCTAGTCCTCGGCCTAGTCCCGGCCTAGTCGAGCCGTCGAGCGGGCCCGTCAGCTCGGGTCAGCCGGGCGCTGGCCGAGCGACAGCTCGTCGCGCCGCGGCATGTCGGCTCCCCGCCGGCGGCAGACCTCAGCAGCGACAGAAGACGCCAGCTGCAGTAGCTCCTCGAGCGCTGTGGCCTCGAGCGATCCCACCGCCTCCTGGCTCAACGCACGGCGCTCGGAGAGATAGCAGAGCGCCCCCGCGAGGAAGGCGTCCCCGGCGCCGATCGTGTCGAGGACCTCGACCGGCACGGCCGGCCGGCTCGCCGAGGCCGAAGCGCTCAGCGCCGCCGAGCCCTGTGCGCCGCGGGTGAGCAGCACGAGGGCCGCACCGCCGTCGAGCAGCCGGCGCGCCGAGCGCTCCGGGGACAAGTCCGGCTCGAGAAAGGCGAGATCCTCGTCGCTCACCTTCACGACCCCGGCACGCCCGAGCAGCCGGCGCAGCCGGGCGCGGTAGGCGTCGGCGCCGGCGGTGGCGATCAACGGCGCCCGCACGTTGGGGTCGAGCGAGACGAGTCGTCTCGCGGCTGCGGCCGTCTCGAGAAGAGCCTCGAAGCGCGACGCAGCCGGCTCGAGCACGAGCGAGTTCGAGCCGAAGTGGAGGACATCGAATCTGCCGGCGAGCCCACCGGGATCCGGCGACTCGAAGTGGCGGTCCGCCGAGCCCTCGCTGAAGAAGCCGTAGCGGGTTCCTGCGGGGCTCTCCTCGACGAAGCTCAGTGTCGTCGGGCGGTCCAGGCGCAGCACGTGCTCGATCGAGACCCCGCTGTCGAGGAGCCCGGCGACGAGGCCCTCGCCGAAGATGTCGAGGGAGATGGCCCCGACGAAGGCGGCACCGGCGCCGAGGCGCCCGAGCCCGCGGGCGACGTTGTAGGGGGAGCCGCCGAGCAGCTGGGTCCAGCTCGGCGGGTGATCGCCGGAGCGGACGAAGTCGACCAGCGCCTCGCCGCAGCAGGCGATCACCGGCACCGGCGCTCAGGGCGAGCGCCCGGCCGATGAGAACACGTCGAGGCTGGACACGGCATCACCGCATCCAGCCCCGACAGGCAGGAAGTCCCCTCAGACGGGGCGAACCGAGACGGCCTGGAGGCCCTTCTGGCCCTGTGCCGTCTCGAACGACACCCGCGCACCCTCCTCGAGGGAGCGGTAGCCCGAGCCCTCGATCGCGCTGTGGTGCACGAACAGGTCGGCGCCGCCGTCGTCCTGGGTGATAAAGCCGTATCCCTTGTCGTTGTTGACCCACTTCACCGTACCGGTGGCCATTGCACTTGCTCGTCTCTTCACGCACGTGAACCCGCAGACGAGCACCTTGCTCGGTACAGTGGCAGCCGGCTGCGTGATCACACCGGTGCTTGGCGAGACGATATCACGATGCGCGTGGGCTGATCACGCCGGGCGCCGCCTGGGTGGGCCGGCGGGCGGGCGCCCCCTGGCGGGATCGCGTCGTGGGATCGCACAGAGCTGTCCGACGTCCCTGCTCGGCTACACTTGGGGTCATCGAGTTGCTGGCGAGCGCCGGCGACAGCTCACTGCCCGGCGGAATCGTTCCTCAGGTCGCGGTGTGTGACCGAGAGAACTGGAGCGCTTCCTTGCCGTCCCTGTCGCCGTCCCTGTCGCCCTCCCCCCTTGGGGCAGATGCTGACCTCCCGTCGAGCTTCGCCGACCTCGGCGTCCCCGCCCCGTTCGTCGAGCTGCTTGCCCGCCGCGGCATCACCCGACCGCTGCCGATCCAGGCGGCGACGATCGCCGACGCTCTGGCGGGTCGCGACATCTGCGGTCGGGCGCCGACCGGCTCGGGCAAGACGCTCGCTTGTGGGATCCCGCTCGCGGCGAACGTGGCACGGGCCGCTTCGGGCAGGCCGCGTGGGCTCGTGCTCGTGCCGACCCGTGAGCTTGCCAGCCAGGTCACCGAGGAGCTGACGCCGTTGCTCGCGCTGCAGAAGCGGCGGGCGCATGCCATCTTCGGCGGCGTCGGCTTCGGCGCCCAGCTCGCCGCGCTGCGTCGCGGCGTCGACGTCCTCGTCGCCTGCCCCGGCCGCCTCGAGGACCTCGTGGCGCGCCGCTCGGTCGACCTCGCCGACGTCGACGTCGTGGTCGTCGACGAGGCCGACCGGATGGCGGACATGGGATTCCTTCCGGCGGTGAGGCGGATCCTCGACGCCACCTCGGCGACGCGCCAGACCCAGCTGTTCTCCGCCACCCTCGACGGCGAGATCGACGTGCTCGTGCGCCGCTACCAGCACGACCCCGCCCGGCACGAGGTGGCCGGCGACCCGGAGGAGATCGGCCGCGCCGACCACGAGTTCCGCCAGGTCACCCAGGAGGAGCGAGTCAAGGTCTGCGCCGAGCTGGCGCGCTCCACCGACTCCTCGATCATCTTCGTCCGCACCAAACACGGCGCCGATCGGCTGGCAACCCAGCTCGGTCGCCAGGGTCTCGCCGTCCAGGCGATCCACGGCGGCCGCAGCCAGCAGCAGCGCGAGCGGGCGTTGGCGGCGTTCCGGGCCGGGTCGGCGCAGGCTCTCGTCGCCACCGACGTGGCGGCGCGGGGGATCCACGTCGACAACGTCTCGACCGTGATCCACTACGACCTGCCTGCTGACCCGAAGGACTACGTCCACCGCTCCGGTCGCACGGCGCGCGCCGGCGCCTCCGGATCGGTGGTCGCTCTCGTCGTTCCCGAGCAGGTCGCCGCCGCCAAGCAGTTGCGCCACGCCCTCGACCCCCGCGCCGGCGGCCTCGAGCGGTCGCCGGCCGCGACGGAGCGCCAGGCAGGTGACTCGGGCGGGGGACGTTCCCGGGCCGGGCGCCGTCGCCGGTTCGGAGCTCAAGGCGCCCGCCCGCCCGTCGCCGCCGGCCGCCAGCGGCCCCAGCGCTCCGCCGCCAGCTAGCCCTCCCGCTGCGCTGCCAGCCACCTCCGGTCCTGTCAGGGCGCTCGTACCTCGTGGCGCCGGTGGTCGACGGTGGCCCGATCACACCCCCCTGTGGCCCGATCACACCCCCCTGGGTAGAGTGCATCACACCCCCCTGGGTATAGTGCGGAGTCGATCCCGACTGGTCGGACGAGAAAGCGGTGGGCCATGTGCAGGGCTGTGAGATGCCGGACGTGCGGCAAGACGACGTGGGCTGGATGCGGCCAGCACGTCGAGCAGGTGCTTCGCGGGGTGCCGGCGGCGAAGAGGTGCCCCGGTCACCCGAAGGTCCGCTCCGAGCGCGGCGGCTTTCTGAAGCGCCTCGTCGGACGGGGCTGAGCCCGACGCTCTGACTGGCGGCCCGAGCGAGCCTGCCCCGAGCCCGACGGAACCTGCCTGCGGAGGCACCCGCCTTGCCGGCCGGCGCCTTCTATCCGCGGAGCACCCGCCGGCCCGGCCAGGCGGCCCGGCCAGGACGGCCCGGTCAAGGCGGCCCGGCCAGGACGGCTTGACCAAGGCGGCCCGGTCAGGACGGCCCGGCCAGGCGGCCCGGCCAGGCGGCCCGGTCAGGACGGTCCGGTCAGGACGGCGGAGCCGGGTCCGCAGTTCCCGACAGCTCGGCGAGGGCTTCCCCGATGAGCCGGGCGGCCTCCTCGGCGATCGGGCGGAGCGCAGGATCGCCGGAGAGGTTCGCCAGGATCGACGGGTCGAGGGCGTCGACGATGATCACCCCGTCGCCCTGGCGGACGACCACGTTGCAGGGCAGCAAAGCCCCGATGTGGCGATCGGCGTCGAGGGCACGCTTCGCCAGGCCCGGGTTGCATGCCCCGATGATGAGGTAGGGCTCCATCTCGGCGCCGAGCTTCTCCTCGAGCGTGGCCCGGACGTCGATCTCGGTGAGGGTGCCGAACCCCTTGGCCTTGAAGGCCTCCTTCACCTTGGTCACCGCCTCGGCGTAGTCGAGGCGCAGGGTGATCGTCTTCGTGTAGGGCATCAGATGTCCTCTCTCGTCGCGCCGCCGCTCGGCTCTGTGATCGCTACCACAGCCGGGGGACCGGAGACCGGCAAGCTCCGGCTTCACGGGCGGGGGCGGTTGACCGTTCCCGGCACTCGCTACTATACCCCCCTGGGTACATCAGGCGAGCAACGCTCAGGGAGGAACCGGTGGCAACTGACCAGGCAGAGATCGTCGTGCTGGACGACCGGCACGCGGCCGAAGCGCCTCGGGGACTGTTCGGAAGGCTCGGGCAGTGGACGGGAATGCACCTGCGCCCCGTCCTTCTCGGGTGGCTCGTGATCCTGGCCGTGTTCGGCGCCTTCGCACCGAAGGTGGAATCGGCGTTGGCCGGTGCCGGTTGGCAGGATTCGAGCAGCCAGTCGGTCCACGCCCGCGAGGTGATCGGCCGCGACTTCTCCGGGCTCGGCTCGAGCGCCCTGCAGGTGGTGGTCGTCGACCGCTACCGCCCGATCAGCAAGGATCCGGCGGCCTTGCGGGTGCTCTCCCGGGTCGAGTCGACCCTTCGCGCCAACAAGGACGTCTCGAGAGTCGTGCCACCGCAGCGAGGGTCGTCGATCTCCGCCGACGGGCGCACCGCCGTGGTCACCGCCGGCGCCGCCGCCGGGACGAACCAGATGGTCGCCGCCGCCGGCGATCTGGCCGTGCCGCTGTCGCGTCTCGGCGACAGCGCCATCTCGGTCACCCTCACCGGTGACAGCGCCCTGTGGGCCAACTTCAACTCGGCCAACCACTCGGCGATGATGCGGTCCGAGCTGCTGTCGTGGCCGGTCACCCTGGCGATCCTCGTCGTCGCGTTCGGCAGCCTGGTCGCCGCAGGGCTCCCCCTGATGCTGACCATGGCCGGGCTCCTCGTCGCCGCCGGCGCACTGGTGCTCGCCAATCACCTCTCGCCCGTGTCGATCTGGGCGCTCAACTTCGCGCTGATGTTCTCCCTCGCCCTCGGGATCGACTACGCGCTGTTCCTCGTCGTCCGCTTCCGGGCGGCGCTCGAGCGCCGCAACGCCAAGCCCGGGGATCGGGTCGCCTCGGCCGCCGCCGCCGCCGAGACGCTCGCCACCGCAGGAAAGGCCGTCGCCTTCTCCGCTGTCACGGTGCTGGCGTCGCTGGCGTCGATCCTCATCGTGCCGAGCCCCGCCTTCCGGTCGATGGCGCTCGGGATCATGCTGTCGGTCGTCGCTGTGCTGGCCGCCACCCTCACCCTCCTTCCCGCCGTCCTCGGCAAGCTCGGCACCCGGGTCAACTCGGCCCGGGTGCGGATCCGCCGCTCCGGGGCGGAGCTTCCTGCGGGGCACCGCCTCGAGCAGCGGCTGCACGCCTGGGGCCGGTTGCTCTGGGCCCACCCCTGGCCCGCCGCCGCGGCCGGCCTGGCGGTCCTGATCCTCGCCGCTCTCCCCGTGCTCGGGCTTCGCACCTCCATGCCGTCGATCACGATCATTCCCTCCTCCGCCAACGCCCGCATCGGCTACAACGAGGTCAGCTCTGCCTTCGGCCCGGGTTTCCCCGGCACCCTGCAAGTCGTCGTCCCCGCCGCCGAGCAGGCCGCGGCGCTCGACGTCGCCCGCCACACCACCGGTGTCGCCGCGGTCATGGCCGGACCGACGAGCCACGGAGAGGTCCTCGACCAGGTCGTTCCCACCACCGGCCCGTCGACGGCAGCGACCGGCGCCACCATCGAACGACTCCGCAGCGCCCTTCCTGCGGGCGCCCTCGTCGGCGGTGCCGCGGCGGAGAACTACGACCTCCAGCAAGCGCTGGCCAGCCGCACACCGGTCGTGTTCGGGATGCTCGCTGCTCTCGGCTTCGTGCTCCTCCTCATCGCCCTCGGGGCGCCGCTGGTCGCCTTCGGTGGTGTCGTCATCACCGGGCTGTCGGTGGCGGGGGCGTTCGGGGTGGCCCGGCTGATCTTCCAGAATGGCGACCTGTCGGGGCTGCTCCACTTCACACCCCAAGGGTTCGTCGACGCCTGGGGGCCGCTGTTCTTCGGGGCCATGGTCTTCGGAGTCGCCATGGACTACACGCTGTTCTTGCTGTCGGCGGCCAAGGAGCGCTACGAGACCCATGCCGATCCCGAGCACTCGATGGTCGGATCGGTGCGCACCTCGGGCCGCGTCGTCGTCTCGGCGGCCGCCGTGATGATCGCCGTGTTCTTGACCTTCGCCCTCTCCGGCCCCCTGGCCCCGAAGGAGATGGGCGTGATCCTCGCCGTGGCGGTCGCCCTCGACGCCCTCGTCGTCCGCCTCGTCCTTCTCCCGATCTTGCTGCGGGTCGCCGGTCACGCGGCGTGGCACCAGCCTCGCTGGCTCGCCCGGATCCTCCCCGAGGTGCGCTTCGCCCACTGACCCCGGGGCCACGGTCCGAGCGGCGCGGCCGGCGGCGGCCACGGGATCTGTTACCCGGGGGGGTAGACTGCCGGCGAGGGGTCGGCCGTCGACGGGTGGTCCCGGCCGCCGGGATCGTCGACAGCGGTATCGAGCACGTGGACAGCTGGAGGTGCGGTGGAGATCGATGCGGAGAAGCTCGACGGGGTCCTGAAGCGCTTGCGACGGGCCCAGGGCCAGATCGGCGGGGTCATCCGGATGATCGAAGAGGGACGTGACTGCGCCGAGGTGATCACCCAGCTCGCCGCCGCGTCGCGGGCGTTGGACCGGGCCGGGTTCAAGATCGTGGCGACCGGGCTTCGCCAGTGCGTCGCCGACCCCGAGAGCACCGACGGCTCAGGAGCCCCTTCAGAGGACGAGCTCGAGCGGCTGTTCCTCTCGCTCGCCTGACAGCTGGCGCCCGAGCCCGCCGGCCGCGCCGCCCGAGCCCGCCGGCCGCGCACCCGACGAGCGCGATGAACATCCACGGCTGGGGCTCAGCCGGCTCCCTGGCTGCTCACAGAAGACTGTGCTCACACCGCTTCTGAGCTGGGACGAAGGGACGAAAGGCCCTAGTGGGCCTGGTCGCGGTCTGCTTGGCTCGTCTCATCCGGGCACGCGGTCTCGTGCTCGCACTTCGAGCTGAAGGTCCTCACAAGGAGACACGACCATGAGCGCAGCCGCCGACGGCCCTTCGCAGCATCTCATCTCCCGCAGGCGCCTGCTCGGCGGCGCAGCCGGGTTCGCCGCGGTCGGCGGGCTGGGCGTCCTCGGGCGGGGCTCGCCCACGCTGGCGTCCTCGGGCGTGGCCGCACGCTCTGCGGGTTCGACGAGCGCCGCCACGTCGCTGCCCGTCGTGAAAAGCCCGGCGGCACCGGCATTCCATTCTCGACCCGACCTGCTGCCTCCGCAGATGCAGGTCACCGATCTGCAGTCCGACGCCGCCGACGGCTACGTGCTCATCACCCCGAGCGCCGTGCCGACGGCGCGCGGCGTCACCCTCGCCACCCAGATCGCCGAGGGGCTCGGCCAACCTGGGCTGATGGTCCTTTCCGGTGCCGGGCAACTCGTGTGGTTCAAGCCGTCCACCGTGCTGGCGACCAACCTGCAGGTGCAGACCTACCGCGGCGAGCGGGTGCTCACCTATTGGGAAGGGGCCGAAGGCGCCGGCATGGGCTTCGGCACCGGGCACATCCTCGACTCGAGCTACCGCCAGATCGCCGTCGTGCGCGCCGGCAACGGCGTGCGGGCCGACCTCCACGAGCTGCAGCTCACACCGCAGAGCACGGCGCTTGTCACCGGCTACGTCAAGCGCGCCGCGGATCTCACGAGCATGGGAGGAGCTCGCAACGCCTCGATCTGGGATGGCGTCGTGCAAGAGATCGACGTCGCCACCGGCAAGGTGCTTCTCGACTGGCGCAGCTTCGACCACGTCCCGTTGAGCGAGACCCACGCCGCGTTGACCAAGCCACCCTTTGACTACTTCCACCCGAACTCGATCGCTCCTTACGGCGACGACGAGCTCATCGTCTCGTCGCGCAACACCTGGACCCTCTACCGCATCAATCGCAAGACAGGGGCGGTGATCGCCCGCATCAACGGGAAGAGCTCGGACTACAAGATCGGACCGGAGGCCGACTTCTACTGGCAGCACCACGTTCGCCAGCATCCCGGCGGCCTTCTCACGGTGTTCGACGACGGTGCCGCGCCGGAGGAGGAGCCCGAGTCGCGCGGGCTCGTGCTGGCGATCAACGACAGCGCGAGGACCGTGCGCCTCGTGAAGGCGTTCACGCATCCCGCCCACCTGCTCGCCCAGTTCGAAGGAAGCATGCAGCTGCTCCCGGGCGGCGGCGCCTTCGTCGGATGGGGTGGCGAGCCCTACTACAGCCAGTTCGCACCGAACGGCGAGATCGTGCTCGACGGCCGCTTCCCGACCAACGACCAGTCCTACCGCGCCTTCCGCTCGCCGTGGGTCGGCAGGCCCGCCGCTCCGCCCGACGTGGTCGTCGCCAAGGATGCCCTTGGGGGGCGCGTCGTGTACGTGAGCTGGAACGGCGACACCGAGACCGCGAGCTGGCAGGTGCTCTCGGGCAATGCCGCCTCGTCGCTCCGGCCGCTCGCCACGGTGGCCAAGGCGGGTTTCGAGACCGCGGTCACGGTCCGGCCGACGGGCAGGCTGCTGGCGGTCGCCGCCCTTGACGCCACGGGCAGGCGCCTTGGCGTCTCGGGCGTGGTCAGCGCCTGAGCGGGCCGCCCGCCCCGATGCCGGCGCCGCCCCCTCGCCGCCCCGCGCCGCCCCCTCGCCGCCCGCAGCCGCTCAGCGCAGCTGCAGCAAGCTCACCGAGTGTGCCGGAAAGGTCCAGTCGAAGCGGCCCGAGGGCACCGTTGCCAGGGACTCGGTCGTGACGACCGCGCGCGGGTGGGCGCGGGTGTTGAACGACGTCGCCGACGGCCCGTCGAGCACCGACACCTGCACCGAGGTCTTGTGGCTCAGCCCCGCGACCACGACGGCGGCCCGGTAGCTGCGGCTCGGGCTGGCGTTGACGACGACGAGATCGACTCCCGCCGAGGACCTCGCGGCTGTCGAGAGCAGGGCGGGTGCCGGCGAGGCCAACGGGAGGACAGGTCCGTTCTGGACCGAGACGGCGAGTCGAGGCTCCGCGGCGAGCTTCGAGAGCAGGTCGACCGCCTCTCCGCTCGGCTCGGAGACAAAGCTCGGCCCCGGCCCGGCGATCATCGCGCTGTCGATGCTGAGCCCCGGGTCCCACTCGGGGAGGCCCTCGCGCTCGCCGACGTGCAGCACGCTCTCGACGCTCAGGCGGCGCGGGTCGCCGGCGAGGAACGGCGCCGAGGTGGCGAGGTACTTCTCTGCCAGCGGCACGCCGTGGTCGATCCACTCGATCAGCTGGGCGGCCGTGAGCAGTCCATTGTCGAGCGAGAGGATGAAGTAGGGATCGCTCTTCGGCATCGGCGCCACCATCTGCCCGTACTCGGTCAGCACCACCGGGACGCTGCGGCCCGAATACTGCCGCAGGGCGGCCTGCAGGTCGGCGACGTTCCTCCCCTCCCCCTCGGGAAAGCTGAGCAGCTCCTCCATATAGGAGGTGAGGCCCTCCTTGACGTCGGTCGGCATCGCGTACTCGTGCAGCTCGACGCAGTCGTAGGGATCGGTGCGGCCCATCACGAGGGCAAAGGCGAGGTCGGTCTGCTCGGTCTCACAGACGTGGATCTTCGGGTTCATCGCCTTCATCGCCCGGTAGAGCTCGACGAATCCGGCGTGCGGCCCGGACTCGTAGTCGACGAGGATCCGAGCGCCCTTCGGCGGGACCGCGCCGTGGCGTCCGTCCCCGAACCTGATGCTCCCGTCCCTGGCGTCAAGGGTGTAGACGTGGCTTCTCGCTCCCGCCCGAGCCAGGCTCGCCACCAGCTGCCAGGTCGTGCCGGCGACGTGCACGGTCAGGCTGTGCGGCACCACGGGCGGGTAGTAGACCTCGAAGACCTGGCGTGGGGCGCCCGTCGAGAACGACGCTTGTGGCAAGTCGTCGGCGAAGGTCCCGACGCCCTGGTGCGAGAAGCGCGTCGTCCCGCCGAAGGCGTAGAGACAGGTCGCGACCCCCGCTGACGGGCAGGTCGCCGGGTGTGGGCCGAGCGAGACGAGGCTGCCTGCCCGCCATCCGTACTCAGCCGGCGCCTGCTGCTCGTTGCCGACCTCGAACCAGGAGACCGGGTAGGGGGCGCGATGGCCGTTGCGGGCACGCATCGCTGCCCAGTAGCTCGGCTCGGACGGGTTCGAGGAGGGGTGCGGCACGGCCGGCGCGGTGAGGTAGGCGACGAGCCCGGCCGCCTCGGTCAGGGTACCGGTCGCGAAGTTGACCACCACCGTGCCCCCGGCGCCCGTCTGGTCGAGCAGGCGGCCGAACTCGTCGGGCCCGACCGTCGAGGGGATCGGGCCGTCCAGCACGAACGGCGAGATGGTGGCGCCTTGCATGCCGTACGGCTCGTTCTTCTTGCGCGAGCGCTGAGGGCCGATCGCACGCTGCCAGAAGAAGCTGTCGGCGGTCGTACCCCCCGGCCAGCGCAGCTGGGTGATGCCGGCGTCTTTGAGCGCCGAGACGAAGGCCGGGTAGAAGCTGTTCGTCGCCAGGTCGAACGACCCCCCGGCGCCGTAGGGCCAGAGAAGGTTCGCCCCGAACAGGCCCTTGCTGATGGTGCCGTGCGCGCCTGCGGCGACGACGATCTCGGGGAGGGTCGGAGCTGCGGCGCCCGGTGCGCCGTGCTGCGCGATGGGCTCGAGCGGCGCGCCGGCGGCGACGCCGGCCAACAGCGTCGCACCGAGCACCGCCAGGCCGGCGACGTACCGTCCGCGGCGCGCCGCGAGCCCGGCGGGCTGTGTCGAGGACCTGTGTCGGCTTCGCCGCCGCTCGACGCGGCGCTTGGAGGCGGTCAACTCGTCACAACCGCGATCGTCCCCTGCGGTTCGCCGGTGACGATCAGCGAGGCGAGCAGGGCGGCGGGCGCGACGACCTCGTCGACCCCCCAGGAGGCGTCGAACATCCACCGGTTGGCCAGGTCGTTGACGCGGGCGACCACACGCGGCACGGCGAAGAGGCGCTTGGCGAGCAGGGCGAGAGCGAGGTTGCTCTCGTCGCTGCGCGTGCAGGCGACAAGGACGTCAGAGCGGCGCGCCCCCGCCAGCTCGAGGTTCAGCGGCACGAGCGGGTCGCCGTGCACCACGCGGATCTTGTCGCCGTCCGGCAGGTCTTCGCGCTCGGGCCTGTTCGCTACGCGGGTCACCTCGCAGCCCTCCTCCCCGAGAGCCAGCGCCAGCTGCCGTGGCAGTGCAGTGCCACCGACGACGATCACCCGCATCACGACCACCTCCCGCCGAGGAAGCTGTGCAGCCGCCCGAGTGATCCCGAGGCGACCACGAAGCTGACGACGTCCCCCTGCTCGAGGTCGGTGCCGTCGAGGGGGATCCGCGAGCGGCCCCGGCGTGTCATCTCGACGACCCGGATCTCGCCCTCGACGTTCAGCTCGGCGGCCCTGCGCCCGGCGAGGTAGTCGGGGATCGGTGAGCGCACGAGCACGGTCTCGCCGCCTCCGAAGCTGTGCTGAGTCTCGAGCGCTCGGTGGTGCAGCACCTGCAGCACGCGATTGGCCGTCGCCGTGACCGAGCCGACGGTCGTGATGCCGAGCTCGGTGTACAGCGCGGCGTGGGAGGGGTCGTACAGCCTCGCGAGGACGCGGGGCACGTGGAAGGTCCGGTGCGCCACACGGGCAGCGACGGCATTCGCACCGTCGTCGTGCGAGAGCGCGACGAAGGCTTCGGTCTCGGCGATGCCCGCCCGCTCGAGCACCGTCCTCGAGACCGCGCTGCCGCAAAGGAACGTTCCGGCGAACCCGACCGGCAGGCGGTCCCTGGCGGCGGCGTCCGGATCGATCACCGTGACGGTGTCGCCTTCGCCCTGCAGCCGCATCGCGAGCAACGAGCCGGTCCTGCCGCAACCCATCACGACAACCTTCATGCCGCCACCTCCCCGGTCGCGCCAGCCGCGGCCGTCTCTTTGGGTATCGAGCGCACCCGTTGCCGGCGCCGCCGCTCTCGGCGCAGCGCCTTGCGGCACTCTTCGGCGAGAAGCAGCAGAAGCCCGAAGCCGACCAGCATCAGCCAGTCGCTCACCGACAGCGGCGCGGTATGGAACACTGCCTGGAAGGCGGGCAGGTAGCTGACACAGCAGCTGAAGGCGATGCCGAGACACCCGGCGAGCACGAGCGGCAGGTTCGAGAAGAGGCCGACGCTGAAGACGCTGCGTTCCTCGGTGCGCACCGCGAAGCTGTTGAAGAGCTGGCTCACGACGATCCCCACCTGTGTCATCGTGAGCGCCTCGCGGTAGACGGGGTTCGCAGCGGTGAAGGCCGAGTAGGGGATGTGGGCGCTGTGGATGCGCCAGAAGAAGGCGGTGACGACCCCGGCGGCCTGGATCGAGCCGAGGAAGAGGAACCTGCGCACGACGGACCAGTTGAAGAGGTGCTCGGAGGGCGGCCGGGGGGGCTTGCCCATGATGCCCGGCTCCGGGCGCTCGGTGCCGAGGGCGAGGGCAGGGAGCACGTCGGAGCCGAGATCGATGGCGAGCACCTGCAGAGCTGTGAGCGGAACGAGCGGGAAGCCGACGAAGACGGCGGCGAGGATGGGGGCGAGCTCGGCCAGGTTGTGGCTGAACAGGTAGACGAGGAATTTGCGGATGTTCTGGTAGACGGCGCGCCCGAGCTCGACGGCGGCGGCGATCGAGGCGAACGAGTCGTCGAGCAGGATCATCACCGAGGCGGCGCGGGCGACGTCGGTGCCCCCCTCACCCATCGACACGCCGATGCTCGCCCGTTTCAGCGCCGGGGCGTCGTTCACCCCGTCTCCGGTGACGGCGACCACCTCTCCGTGGGCCTGCAGCGCGGCGACGATCCGCATCTTGTGCTCCGGCCGGGCCCGGGCGAAGAGAAGCTGCCCACCTTGGACCGTGAGCGCGGCGAGGTCGGCGTCGCTCGTCTCGTCGAGCTCGGAGCCCGAGACGACCCGCACGGTGCCGTCGCCGACGATGCCCACCCGCCGCGCCACCGCCTCGGCGGTGAGCCCGTAGTCACCAGTGATCATGTAGATGCGGATGCCGGCGCTGTGACAGGCGGCGACGGCGTCGAGCACCTCAGGCCGCGGTGGGTCGGACATCGCGACGAGACCGAGAAGGGTGAGCCCCTGCTCCGCCTCCTCTTTGTGGGGAGAGCCGCGGTCGAGCGACCTCGTGGCGACGGCGAGGACGCGAAGACCCTGCGCGGCGAGAGCGTCGTTGGCCCGCTCCACCTCGGCGCGACGCCCCTCGGCGAGCGCCGGTGTGCCCGCCTGCGGCGCGGGGTCGAGGGCGATCGACTCGCAGCGGTCGAGCACCGCCTGCGGGGACCCCTTCATGCACGCCAGGTATCCGCCCGTCGGCGACTGGTGGACGGTCGTCATCAGCTTCCGGTCGGCGTCGAAGGGAAATGTCGCCGTCCTCGGCCAGGAGGCGAGCGTTGCAGCAAGGTCGAGCCCGGCTTTGCGGGCGGCGACGAGGATCGCCCCCTCGGTGGTGTCGCCGAGCACCCGCCAGCCGGGGTGCCGCCCGGGCTCTGGCGCCAGCAACCTCGCCTCGCAGCACAGCGCCCCGGCACGCAACAGCGCCTTCACCTCGCCGGCCTCGTCGACCATTCCCGCCGGCTCGTAGCCGACGCCCGAGACGGCGTGCAGGCGCCCGGACTGCCAGACCGCCTGCACGGTCATCTCCGCCTTGGTCAAGGTCCCGGTCTTGTCCGTGCAGATGACCGTCGTCGAGCCGAGCGTCTCGACGGCGGAGAGCCGCTTGATGAGCGCGTGGCGGCCCGCCATCCTCCGCACGGCGACTGCCAGCGAGACCGACAGCGTCGCCGGCAGACCTTCCGGGACGAGCGCCACCATCACCCCGAGCGCGAAGACGAACGAGCCGACGACCTCGCCGCTCGAGTGCGCCCGGATGGCGAACAGCGCGACCCCGGCAGCGATGGCGACAGCCGCGACTCGCCTGGCCATCGAGCTCACCTGCTGCTGCAGCGGGCTGACCTGTTGGCGCGTCTCGGCGGTGAGTCGGTAGATGCGACCGAGCTCTGTCGAGGTGCCCGTGGCAAACACGACGGCGCGCCCGCTTCCGTTGAGCAGCGAGGTGCCCATGAACAGGCAGTTGGCGGCCTCGTGGAGGTCGACCCCGTCGGCCACCGCCTCTGCCACACGTGGCGTCGGCCGGCTCTCGCCGGTCAGCGCGGCCATCTCGACGAGCACGTCGTGCGCCTCGACGAGGCGACAGTCAGCAGGCACGGCATCGCCTGCGTCGAGCACGACGAGATCGCCGGGGACGATCGCTGCGGCGGGCACCTCGCACAGCTCGCCCTCGCGCACGACACGGGCCGTCGCCGGCACCATCGCCTGCAGCGCCTCGGCCGCACGTTCTGCCGAGTGCTCCTGGGCGAAGCCGATCCCGGCGTTGAGCACGACCACGGCAAGGATCCCGAAGGCAAGCTCGAGGTTCGAC
>DAHUZG010000417.1 GCA_027306715.1 Acidimicrobiaceae bacterium | reverse complement strand
GGCAGCGGCGGCGGCAGCGGCGGCGGGGACCGGCTGGCGAGCTGGGACAGCCTGCTCGAGGTGGCGCGTGGCACCGGCGCCGGAGGGCTGCTCGTGCTGGTCGACGAGCTGAGCGAGTTCTTGAAGGCCAAGCAGGGGCCGGCGCTCACCGAGGACCTCCGCTTCCTCCAGTTCCTCGGCGAGTGGGCGTCGCGCCAGCCGGTGGTCGTCTGCTGCGCGATGCAGGAGTCGCTCGAGGAGGTCGCCAACGTCTCCCAGCGCGAGCTCGCCCGCATCCGCGACCGCTACCGGCCGAGCCTGACGCTGTCGATGCGCCACGTCGAGGATCTCGTGCGCGGCCGCCTCGTCCGGCTCCGCCCCGGCGCCGAGCAGTGGATCGCGCGAGCCCACGCCGAGCTCACCGCCGCCCTGCCGGCCGCCGGCCTCGAGCGCGAGCGGCTCGAGCGCTGCTACCCGCTTCACCCGGGCACGCTGGTTGTGCTCGAGGGCCTCAGGTTCGTCCTCTCCCAGACCCGCGGGGTGGTCGACTTCATCTGCACCCAGGTGCGCGCCGGCAGCGACAGGCGCTACGACGAGCTCGTCAGCGCGGAGCGCGTCTTCGACCACTTCCGGGCGCGCCTTCTCGAGCGCCCGGAGACGGCGCGCCTCGCGGCCACCGTCGTCCCCTACTACGAGCGGGCCGTCGGCGAGCTCGTCGATCCCGACGACGCCGATCTGGCGCTTCGGACCGTGAAGCTGCTCTGCCTTCTCGCCGCCTCACCGCTCGAGCGGCCGCGCACCGCCGCCGAGCTGGCCTCACTGCTGCTCGTGCGCGTGAGCGAGCTCGAGCCGGCGGCCAACGTCGCCTATCTCGAGGAGGCGGTGCTGCGCCCGCTCGCGGCCCACGGCGCCTATCTCGCCGTCGACCCGGGCCCGCCGGCGCGCTGGCACGTCGAGCTCGGCGCCGATGCCGCGCTCGTCCTCGGCGAGCAGGTGACCCGGGTCCGCGCCGAGCTCTCGGTGTCGGACCGCCGCCTCGTCGCCACCTGCGCCGAGCTCGGGTCCTCGCCCCAGCTCCCCCTCCAGCTGCTCGCCGAGGTCGGGCTCGCACGGCGCGAGCTGATCTGGCAGAACACCCTCCGCGGGCTCGTGGTCGGGCCGGCGCGGGTGCTCGAGCTGGGCGGCGAGGAGGCGGGAGGGCTGGCGCAGCGGGCGGCGGGCGCCGGTGCCGAGGGCGTGCTGCTCGTCGCCGAGCTCGAGCCCGCCGAGCACGCCGAGGCGGCGCGCCTCGCCCGCGCCCTCGTCGCAGCCGGGCTCGACGCCGGCGGCGCCGGCCGCCTCGCCGTCTGGCTCCCCGCCCCGCTCACGCCGGGCGAGATCGACACCCTGCTCGAGCTGCACAGCCGCCGGCTCGCTCTCGAGGCCGCGGAGGCCGAGGGCAGGGACGACGTCGCCGAGCTGCTGCGCCAGGGAGCGGACGGCGATGCGACGCGGGCACGGGAGCTGTTGCGCCGGTGCTACTTCGGCGGAGAGGTGGTCTACCCCGAGCCCGCCTCGGGCGAGACCCTTCCGCTCTCGTTGCTCGACCTGCCCTCGCTGGCGGGCCTCAGCTTCGAGAGCCAGCTGCCGCGCCTTGCCGACCCGCTCTTCTCGGGCCTTCACCCGCGCCATCTCGAGGTCGCCCCGCGGGCCGAGCTCGTCGGGGAGCGGCTGCTGCGCCGGCTCGTCGTCGAGGTGATCACCCCTGGCCGTCTCGGCCCGGCAGCCGTCGCCCAGGGACAGCTCGCCGGACCGGTGGCGAGCTACCTCGCCCCGCTCGGGATCGCCCGGGCACGAAGCGACGGGGTGAGCGTCGCCCCCGACCCGGCGCGAAGCCCCGCCGTGGCCGAGGCGCTCAGAGTCGTCGGCGACGGCGAGCCGGTGGCGGCGGTCGAGGTCGCGACCGCGCTGGCCGCCGGCCCTTTCGGGCTCACCGAGCCCGAGACGCTGCTCGTGCTCAACGCCTGCGTGCGAGCCGGCCTTCTCGAGTGCTGGCGCGGCCGGCGGCGCCTCGAGGAGCCCCTCCTGGCTCTCACCGCCGGCGACCGCCTCGGCGCCGGCGAGCTCGTCGAGCCGGCGGTCAGGGCCGCGGTCGCCGCCCTGGCGCCGATCACCGGGCCCGGGCCCTTCGAGCCCTGGAGCGCCGGCACCCAGCGTGAGGCCTGGCAGCACGCCCGCGGCTGGTGCGCCGGGCGGCGCGAGCGGCTGGCGGAGGTGAGCAACGGGCTGGCTGCGCTCGAGGGCCTGCCGACCCTCGGAGAGGCCGGCACCGCGCAGGTGCTCGCCGACGTGGCGCTCGTCGGCGCCGCTGTCGACGCCTGCAGCGAGCGTGGCGCGGCAGCGGCGGGCCTGCGCCAGCTCGTCGTCGCCGTGCCCGAGGCCGAGCTGCTCGTGGCGGCGGCACGCCGGCTCGACGGCGTCGCCCGCTTCTTCCGCGACGAGCTGCGCCGGGTCGACGCCGCCGCCGCCTACCTCAACCACCCCGAGCTCGAGCTGCCCGAGGGCGAGAGCTCGCTCCGGCGGCTGCGCGAGACCGCCTGCTCGGCCGTCGGCTCGGTGCTCGAGCTCGCCGCCGAAGACCGCCTCGGCGAGCTGAACGAGGCCGTCCGCGAGTTCCGCAGCTGCTACCTCGCCGCCTACGAGGAGCACCACGACCGCTACTACGCCGCCGTCGGCCCGGCCGAGCTCGAGCGGATCCGCACCGATCCGCGCTACCTCGCCCTCGCCGGTCTCTCCTCGGTCGGGGCGACCTCTGTCCGCGACGACCTCGTGCGCGTCGAGCGGCTGCTCGCCGCCGCCGTCCCCCAGCCGTGCCGGCGCCGCGTCGACCTCGCCCTGGCGTGGCGGCCGCGCTGCGAGTGCGGCCTCGGCCTCGGCGACGAGCCGCCGAGCCTCGACGCCGCAGCGCTGCTCGATCTCGCCGATCACGGCAGCCGCCAGCATCTCGCCGAGCTCGCCCGCCCCGAGCACGCCGAGCGCATCGCCGATGCCGCCGCCGACCTCGCGAAGCTCGGGCGGACCGAGCTCGCCGCCGACCTCAGCCGACTTCTCGCTCTCGTCGCCGACGCCGACGCTGCCGACCCCGGAGACGTCGCCCTGCTCGTCTCCGGCGAGCTGGCGGGCGTGCTGCGCGACGTCCTCGGCGGCGGCCAGCTGATCGTCCGGCGCGACCTCGCCGAGCTGCGCGAGGACCTGATCGGGCGCCGCTTCCCCAAGCACCGCCTGCTCGAGCTCGTCGCCGCCTGGGTCGATCCCGGCGGGGAGCTCGCCCGCCAGTGCTTCGTCGAGGTGATCGACAGCGCCGACGCGGAGGGCCCGGGCGCGCTCCACCCCGGCGGGCGCCCGGTGGCCGGGGCCCGCGACGGGCGGGGTGCGCCACGACTGCTCGAAGAACGCTGGCCGTC
>DAHUZG010000412.1 GCA_027306715.1 Acidimicrobiaceae bacterium | reverse complement strand
CTCGAGTTCGGCGAGCCCCGCAGCCTTCGGCTGCGCGCCCGCTACCGCGCCGTCGAGGCCGCCCGGGCGGGCCTGTTCTCCCAGCTGATCGTCGGGCCGCTGATGCAGCGCCACCGCATCCTCACCCAGGTCGCCGCTGACGGGGTGAACGTCATCAAGCTCCTCTCGCCGCTCGTCATCAGCCAGGAGGACGTCGACTGGTTCGTCGGCGCCCTCGACGACGTCCTCGCCGACGCCCACAGCAGCTCCTCGCTCGTCTACGAGTTCGGCAAGACCCTCGCCAAGGGCTCGCTGCGGCGCAGCCGCTAGACGCCGCGGACCTGGGCGGGAGCGCGGTGCGGCCGGCTGGGCGCCGGGGTGCCGCCGGCGTGGGGGCGTTCCTAGCTGGCATGGCAGTCCTGCTCGCCGCCTGCGGCCAGCCGGCCGCCGGGCACCGCGCCAGCTCCCCGCCCGCGCCCCCCGGGACGCGGCCGGCGAGGACGGGACCGGCGAGGACGGGACCGGCGAGCTCGGGGCCGGCAAGCTCGGGGCCGGCGAGGACGAGCGGCGCCGCGGCGTCGGGGACCCTCGACACCGGGCCGTCGCGCCGCGGGCGGTCGATAGCGCCGGCGACGTCGACGGGCTCGGGCCCGGCCGGGTCCGGCTCGACGACGACCGCGACCGGCTCGACCGCAACCGGCTCGACCGCGACCGCGCCGACGACGACCACCACCGTGCCGCTGCCCCCCGAGCAGGCGCTCACCGGCACGTGGCCGCCGGGGAAGCTGTCGCTGCTCGGCCCGGTGCGCCGGGTCGCGGTGCTGGCGGTCGCCGACCACTCGTCGCTCGAGCCGGACCCCGTCCCCGCCGCGCTCCCGGACGAGGTCGCCTTTCGCCGCTTCGGATCCGGACCTGACCTGCTGCTCGTCGCCGGCGAGCGCTCGACGATGACCTCGTGGGACCCGGCGGTGCTCGTCGCGCTCGCGGCGAGCTACACCGTCACGATCTTCGACCTGCCAGGCAGCGGGTTCTCGTCCGGGGGGCCGGCGCTCACACCCCGGGGAGCGGCCGATCTCACCGCCGGGCTCATCGACTCGGTCGGACTGAGCGCCCCGCTCGTCGTCGGCTGGGGGGTCGGCGGCGAGGTGGCCCTGCTTCTCGCCGAGCGCCACCCGGGGCTCGTCGGGCGGCTCGTGCTGCTCGACGCCGTCGCCGGTGGGGCGGGCGCCGTCCGACCGGCGCCGCAGATCTTCTCGGCGCTCGCCTCGCCGTCTCTCACCGCCGTCACCCTCGCCTCGCTCTGGTTCCCCCCCTCGGCGGTCACGGCGCGGCTGGCGTGGCTCATCGAGACCTCCCGCCTCGCCGCCGACGACCTCGTCGCCGCGGCCGTGCACGACTCGGCGGCGCTGACGCTGCGCAGCTGGTCCGATGCCGGCGCGCTGGCAGCGGCGGGGAGCCTTCGGATGCCGGTGCTCGTCGTCACCGGTGCCGACGACACCGTCGTCCCGCCGGCCAACAGCGCCCGCCTGGCTGCTCGGCTGCACGCGCGGGAGATCGTGCTGGCGGGCGGCGGCTACGCGGCGTATGCGCAGGACTCGACGAGCTTTGTCGCCGACCTCTTGCGCTTCAGCGACCTTCCTGCGACCTGAGCCGCCCCGGACGCCACCGCCGGCCGGGGCCGTCAGGCCTGCGCCGGCCTCCAGCTGGCGCCGGGCAGCCCGTAGGCCTGCACGGCGTACTCAGCAGCCATCCGCTGGGTGTTGAAGAACGATCCGTTGAGGGCGATCGCGTGGCGCATCACCGTCACCCACTCGTCCGGGCGCTCGTAGTAGAGAGGGGTGACCACGGTTTCGAGCTTCTCGTAGAGGGCGGCGGCGTCGTCGCCCTCTACGAGCCCTCCGATCGCCCACCCCGTGACGCCCTCGATCCAGCCCTCGAGCCACCACCCGTCGAGGGTGCTGAGGCTCGGCACGCCGTTGAGCGCCGCCTTCATCCCGCTCGTGCCGGAGGCCTCGTGCGGCTTCTGCGGGGTGTTCAGCCAGACGTCGGTGCCGGCGCAGAGGATCCGGCCGAGCTCGAGGTCGTAGTCCTCGAGGAAGACCACCTCGACCGAGCCGGCGAGGCGGTGCGAGGCCTCGACGATGCTCATGATGAGGCCTTTCCCGGCCTCGTCGCGGGGGTGGGCCTTGCCCGAGCAGACGATCTGCAGCGGGCCGATGTCGGTGCTCAGGCGGCGCAGCCGGTCGAGGTCGGTGAAGATGAGCGACGTCTGCTTGTACGGCGTCGCCCGCCGCGCGATCCCGATCGTCAGCGCCTCGGGGGCGAGACTGCGGCCGCAGCGGTGGCGCACGAGGTCGACGAGCGCCGCCTTGGCCTCGTCGTGGGCAGAGCGCAGCGTCTCGAGAGGGATGGCAGTCGCGTAGTGCAGCATCGCGCTGTCGCCCCGCCAGCCCGGGACGTGCTCGTCGAGCACCCGGGCGGTGCTCGGGGCGCACCAGGTCGCCGGGTGCACCCCGTTGGTCACCGAGCGCACCTCGACGCCGGGGAACATGGCGCGGGTGACCTCGGCGTGGCGCAACGACACGGCGTTCACGTACCCCGACAGCCCCATCCCGAGCTCGGTCATGTTCAGCTGCCCGGCGCTCAGCTGGCCGATCCGGTCGAGCAGCTTGGTCCGGTGCTCGCCGAGCACCTCGGCCACGAGGTCGGTGCTGAATCGGTCGTGGCCTGCCGGGACCGGTGTGTGGGTCGTGAACACGCAGCGGCGGCGGACGTCCTCGATCAGCTCCGCGGGCTCGCGCCCACCCTCGAGGGAGCGCTCGAGAAGGCGCAGGGTGAGCAGCGAGGAGTGCCCCTCGTTCATGTGGAAGCGCTCGACGCCGTGGTGACCGAGGGCGGTGAGCAGCTCGACGCCGCCGATTCCGAGGACCGCCTCCTGCTCGAGGCGGTAGCGCTCGTCGCCGCCGTAGAGCCGGGCGGTGATGCTGCGTGCCGCCTCGTCGTTGCCGGAAAGGGCGGTGTCGAGGAGGTAGACCGGCACGTTCTGGCCGCCGACGCCCTCGACGACGTAGCGCCAGGCGGCGATCTCGACCGCCCGGCCGGCGATCTCGACGCTCACCTGGACGTCGAGGGGCTCGAGGAGGGCCTCGGGCTCCCAGTGCACCGGCGCCTCGGCCTGGCCGCCGTCGCTGTCGAGCTGCTGGCGGAAGTAGCCGCCGCGGTAGCAGAGGGTGACGGCGAGCAAGGGAAGGCCGAGGTCGGCGCCGGCACGGAGGAAGTCCCCGGCGAGCACCCCAAGGCCGCCGGAGAACGTCGGCAGCTCGTCGTCGAGCGCCGCCTCCATCGTGAAGTAGGCGACTCGCCGGTCGTCTGCCGGCGGCTCGCCGGGCTGCCGGCGCGGGCGCGCGGCAGCGCCGCGGTCAGGCGTCATCGCGACAGGTTAGACGGCATGCTCCGGCGGCGCCTCCGGCGGGCGCTTCGGGCTGCTCAGGCTGCCCGGGCTGCTCAGGCTGCCGGCGGGAGACCCACCTCGGCACGGATGGCACGGGTGAGCGGCGTCGTCCGGGCGAGGAGGGCGTCGACGGCGGCGTGCCAGGAGCCGAAGCTCGAGCCCGTCAGCGTGTCGACCCGGTGCATCTCCAAGGCGAGCTGGCGCATCACCGCGACGAGCTGGTCGACCGACGGCCGCACCGGGGCCGGCCAGCGCTGGGAGGCCGCACGGTCGGCGAACGACGTGGCACCGGCGATGAAGGGTCGCACCGCGGCGGCGTCGCGTGCCGCGGCCGAGGCCGAGCCGTTCCAGCTCGAGTAGGCGTAGACGTAGGCCCCGTAGCCGATGTCGTACGGAGCGATGTCGGCGAGGTACTGGCGGGCGAAGCCCGAGGCGGCGACGACGGCGAAGGTGCCGGCACGGGCGTCGGCAGGGACGAGGTAGGGGCCGTTCGGGACCGCCAGCGCCCGCGCCGCCGCCCCGCCGAGCTTGGCGGCCCCGCCGTTCAGGAGGACGCGGCTGAAGACCACCTGCGCCAGCCGCGGGTAGGCCATGTCACGCGCCTGCTCGAGGTCGGGCGCCGTTGCCGCCGGCGGGTCCTCCTGGAGGTAGCTGGCGTCGTCGAACCTGAAGCCGACGAGCGGCAGGGTCTTTGACCACGTCCAGTGCCGGGTGAGGTCCTCGAGGGCGAGCTGCCAGCCGGAGTAGACGAGCCGGATCGTCGCCCGGACGAGGTCGTCGCCGCCGAGCGATCGGGCGGCACGGGTCGGGGCGCTCTGCGGGTAGGACCGCGTCTCGCCCCAGAAGACCGTGTACGAGGCGGTCGACCTCCCCTTGGCGGCGGTCGCCGACTCGATGGTGCCGACCTCGATCTCGAAGCCGCTGGCGCTGTCGAGCGCCGAGATGTAGGTGAGCGCCCTGCCGGCGCCCGAGTGGGCCTCGACGGCGGGCACCCGCCACTGCGCCGACAGCGAGTGCAGCGAGGCGAGCGGCCCGGCGACGACGTAACCCGCCTGTCCGAGGACGTTGGTGGCTCCCGCGTCGGCGGCGGTGATCACCGAAGACCCGGCGGCGAGCACCGTGGCGAGCAGGGTGAGGACCGTCCAGCGGCGTGCAGACATCGGCCACAGGGTAGCTGGCGGCGCGGCGCCGACCCCGCCATCGGCAGCCCGCTGACGCGACCGGCTGGTTCCTGTCGAGCAGTCCGAGCCCGCAGCTGGGCCGTCTGTGTGAGCCGCAGACCAGCCTGAGCGCGCCGGCTGGGCACACGCCTGAGCGGGCCGGCTCAAGGGGCCGGCGAGCTAGCGGCCGAGCGCCTTGGCGACGCGCGCTCCGAGGTGGCCGTCCACGTTGCGCCAGTACTCGAGGGCACGGCCGAGCACGGGCTCGACGACGCCGGCCGAGACGTGGCCGGCGATGTTCGAGACGAGCCGGTCGCGTGCGGCGTCGTCGAGCACGTTGCGCACCATGTCGCCGGCCTGGGAGAAGTCGTCGTCCTCGCGGTGAGCCTCATAGGCGGCACGCACGATCTCGCCGCTCACCGTCCAGGAGGGGTCGCTGCCGAAGCGCTCGGGCTGGGCGACCGGCCCGCCGGCGGAGCTCGGCGCATAGACCGGGTCCCCCGGGTTCTCGTAGCGCATCGCGCCGTCGCGGTTGTAGCTGTGGACCGGTGAGCGGGGACGGTTGACCGCCAGCTCGGCGGCGTTCGTGCCGACCCGGTGCAGGTGGGTGTCGTGGTAGCTGAACAACCGTCCGAGCAGCATCCGGTCAGGCGAGGGGCCGACTCCGGGGATCATGTTCGACGGCTCGAAGATCGCCTGCTCGATCTCGGCGAAGTAGTTGGCGGGGTTCCGGTCGAGAACCATCCGCCCGACCCGGACGAGCGGGTAGTCGGAGTGCGGCCACACCTTGGTCAGGTCGAAGGGGTTGAAGCGGTAGTCCGCCGCCTCCTCGAAGGGCATCACCTGGACATGGAGCGTCCAGCTCGGGTGCTCGCCACGCCCGATCGACTCCCAGAGATCTCGCAGGTGAGCGTCCGGGTCGACGGCCGCGACCGCCGCCGCCTCCTCGGTGGTCAGGTGCTCGACCCCCTGGTCGGTCTTGAAGTGGTATTTCACCCAGTGCCGCTCTCCGGCGGCGTTGATCCACATGTAGGTGTGGCTCGAGTAACCGTTCATGTGCCGCCAGCTGCGCGGGATGCCACGGTCGCCCATCAGCCACGTCGCCTGGTGCGCCGACTCGGGCGAGAGCGTCCAGAAGTCCCATTGCATGTTGTTGTCACGCAGGTGGTTGTCGGCTCGCCGCTTCTGGGAGTGGATGAAGTCCTGGAACTTCTGCGGGTCTCGGATGAAGAAGACCGGGGTGTTGTTGCCGACCATGTCGTAGTTGCCGTGCTCGGTGTAGAACTTGAGGGCAAAGCCGCGTGGGTCGCGCGCGGTGTCGGCGGAGCCCATCTCGCCGGCCACCGTCGAGAAGCGGGCCACCATCTCGGTGCGCTTCCCCGGCTGGAGCATCACTGCCTTGGTCAGCTGCGAGACGTCGTCGGTCACCTCGAAGAAGCCGAAGGCACCGCCGCCCTTGGCGTGGACGACCCGCTCGGGCACGCGCTCGCGGTTGAAGTGCTGCATCTTCTGGACCACGTAGCTGTCCTGCAACAGGATCGGGCCGCCGGCGCCGACGGTGAGGGAGTACTCGTCGCTCGCAGCGGGAATGCCGGAGTCGTTCGTCGTGTAGGGGCGGTCCGTCGTCATCGCGTCGTGTCCTTCTCTTCGGATTCGGTGGGGTCTTGACAGGAGGGGCAGATACCCCAGAAGGTCACCTCTGCCTCGTCGACCAGGTAGCCGTGCAGGTTGGAGGCTTCGAGGCACGGGGCTTCGCCGACGGCGCAGTCGACGTCCGCCACCGCCCCGCAGCTCCTGCACACGATGTGGTGATGGTTGTCACCGGCGCGCGTCTCGTATCGGGCCGGGGAGCCCGCCGGCTCGATCCGGCGGACGAGCCCGGCAACGGCCAAGGAGTCCAAGGTGTCGTAGACAGCTTGCTTGGAGACCGATCCGAGGCGCCGGCTCACCTCCCGCCACAGCGCCTCGACCTCGAGATGGGGCGTGACCTCGACGACCTCGAGCACAGCGACGCGCACCGCGGTCACCCGCAGCCCGGCCTCGCGGAGCTGCTCGAGCGCCGATCGCGACCGTACGCCGTCAGCCGGCGCCGCCTCCGTCGCCGACCCGTCGCCCGCTCGCACAAGCTTGACACTATCAGAAATCTGGAATGTGTCAAGGATGGTGGTCGAGGAGCTGTCGCCGGCGTCCGGGGGGCTACCTGACGTGCTCGAGCTCGGTCGCGACCCGGCGACGGCCACGGCCGCTGTCGTCGGCGCCGGCCAGCCGGAGGCGGGGCGCCTGTCGCGCGAGCCCGGCCGCCACCGGCTCGGCGACTGGCTGAGGGCCCGGCTCGGCCCGCGGGCCGGGCCACAGCGCGAGGGCGAAGATGGTGATGATCGGCCCGGTCCCGGGATCGGTCGAGCCGCTCGTCAGCACGCCGAGCAGGCCGTTCGAGAAGATCCCGCCGAGATCCTGGCCGACGACGCCGTAGAGCAGCCCGACGGCGATGCCGGCGGCGAGGGCGAGCCGCCGCGTGCGGGGGAGGAGGATGCCGAGCCCGATCGCCGCCTGGACGAGGCCGGCCACGAGCGCCAGCTCGACGCCGTGCTGGCCGACCAGGCCCCCGACGGCAGTGTTGAGCCCAGCAAGCGGTGCCGGCTCGCCGATGCCCGCAGCGGTGATGGCGCTCCCGGCGGTCATCGGGAGGCGGTTCAAGGCGTCGCTCTCGAGAGCGGCCGTGCCGACCCAGAGCGCCACCCAGGCAAGATCGACCAGTGCACGCCGCCATTCGGCCGCAGCGCCCGGGTTCTGATGCGCTCGCCGGCGGCAAAGCTGCGCTGGCAGGACGCCGCCCCCGACGCCGCCCCCGGCGCCGCCCCCGACGCCGCCCCCGACGGCGATGGAGGCGCCCACGGAGGGGCCACGCTTGGGCCAGAGGACCAGGGCGACGACGCAATAGATCAGCGCTGCCCCCGGTGCTCCCGTCAGTGCCGAGGCGCCCGGCCCGAAGAGGCCGCCCGCCGCCTCGCCGAACAGCCACACGCAGATCGACCACGGTACGGAGACGGCGAGGGCGAGGCGGGCGGTGCGGCGGAACAACAGGCCGAGGGCGATGCCGAGCTGCAGGGCGGCACAGAGAGCGTCGGCGAGCACGGCGTGGGCGGTCACCACCGGCTCGACGACGCTGCCGAGATCCCACAGCCATCCGGGGGGCTCCGACATGTTGCTCCGGAGCATCGAGCCGAAGAAGTCGGCGCTGAAGTGCGAGGGCTCGAGCTGCAAGACGGCGTCGAGCAGCCAGAGCGCAGCCAGCGCCAGTCGCAGGCGGGTCGCGCGGCCGGCGCCCGGCGCACCGGCGTTCCGGGCAGCAGGCGGCGAAGGAGCCGGCCGGACGCTCATCTCATGATGCCGGTGTGCCCGATCGAGTACTGGCCGGGCTGGGGCCAGACGAGCAGCCCGTGCGGCATGTTCGGGACGGGGATCTCGGCGAGCAGCTTCCCGGTGACCGTCGAGATGGCGTAGACGCAGGCGTTGTAGCGCCCCGACACCCAGAGCACGGTGCCGTCGGGCGAGAGGTTGCCCATGTCGGGGCTACCGCCTCCGGGGATGTACCAGGTCGCCTTCACCTTCCGGGTGGCGAGGTCGATCTCGGAGATCGAGCCGGACCCGCGGTTGGTGACGTAGAGGTAGCGGGCGTTGCGACTGACGTAAAGGCCGTGGGCGTCGCGCCCGGTGGCGATGAAGCCGATCACCCTGAAGGTCTTGGCGCTGATCAGGTAGACGCCGCCGTGATTGAGGTCGGCGGTGTAGAAGATGTCGCCGGCGGGGTCGAGCTTGACGTCCTGGGGCGCGGTGCCCGGGATGTTCAGGTAGCTCTCGACGCTGAGCGTCCGCAGGTTCACCTTCACCATGCGGGCGGAGAATTCGCAGGAGAAGATGGCAAAGGAGCCGTCGGCGGAGAAGTCGCCGTGGTCCACGCCGGGGCAGTCGACCGGCAGCGCCTTGATCAGCTTCATGGTGGTGGGGTCGCGGAAGGCGAGAGTCTGGTTCGCCTCCTCGACGACGATCGCGTAGCGGCCGTTCGGGGTGAAGTAGAGGTTGTACGGGTCGGCGACCGGGATGTTCGGGCCCTCCGGCCGCCCGGTGTAGGGGCTGATCGGCGTGAGCGAGTTCCCGAGGTCGTTCGCCGCGTAGATCGTCTTCAGGTTCCAGGCCGGGATCACGTGCTGGGGGTCGAGACCGGTGTAGTAGCGGGCGACGACCTTGTAGGTGTAGGGGTCGATGACGTCGACGTCGGAGCCGGCGCTCTCGGGGACATAGATCCGGTAGGGCATGTTCTGCACCACCGGCGAGAGCATGTTCGGGCCGTCGGCGGCGTAGATGTTCGGCTGCGCGGCGACATGGCTGCGCGGGCGGCCGGCAGCCGAGTCGGCTGTCGCTGCCTGGCCGGCAGCGCCGGTGCGCACCCGGACCGTCTCGAGACGCACCTCGAGAACGCTCGTGAGCGGCGCCAGCGGGCCGCTCGTCTCCCCGCCGACGAGGTAGGCCGTCCCGCCGACGACGGCTGCTGATGCGTCGCTGCGCGGGTAGGCGAGCGCGCCCACGGAGCGCACGGTTCCGGTGCCGGGGTCGATGCTGAAGATCTCGGTGGAGAGCAGCCCCGAGGCGCTCCGGCCGCCGATCACGTAGATCCGGCCGCCGAGGGCGACGGCGCTGGCATGCCCGAGTCCCGACGGGAGGTGCCCGATCACCTCCGCCCGGCCCGTTGCGGGATCGAAGCGCTGGATGTCGCTCGTCGCCCCGCCGGCGCCGGCGCTCTCGGTGGTGCCGAGGTCCCCGCCGACGGCATAGATCGCCCCTCCGAGGGCGGCGACGGCTGCGTAGCGGACAGGCTGGACGAGCGTCCCGGCGGTCGTGAAGTGCACGCCGTCGCTCGTCTCGAGCACCTGTGCCACGAGGGCGCTGCCGTTGTAGCCGCCGAGCACGTAGGCGTGCCCGCCGACGACGGCCGCCGACAGGTCCGAGCGGGGGACGGGCAGCGAGCCGGCCACCGTCGAGACGCCCGAGCCGCCCGGGGCGGCCTGGACCTCCCCGAGCGACGAGTACGAGCCGCCGCCGAAGACGAGCGCACGCCCGCCGAGGTAGGCGCCGGCAGCGTCGTGCACCGCCGTCGACAGCGTGCCGACCCGGGTCGCCGAACCCGTGCCGGGGGAGAGCCGCCAGATATCGGCTGTCGAGACGTCGCCGGTCGTGAGGCCCCCGAGGACGAGCAGCTCGTTGCCGGTAGCGAGGACGACGGCCCGCGAGACGGGTGCCTCGAGGTGCCAGCTCGCCTCGCTGACGACGAAGCGCTGCTCGGTCCTCGACCCCGCCGTGGCGCCGCTTCTTCCGGGCGTGCTCGTGGACGATCCGGCCGGCGCAGCAGGTGCAGCAGGTGCGCCGCCGCCGAAGGCGGCCTTCAGGCTGAACGCCAGCAGGATGACGACCCCGGCGAGGACGACCCAGCGGCGGACGAGCACCGGTGCCGGTGGGCGCCGCCGGGCCGCCGCCGGGCCCGAGGTGCCCGTCCCCCTCAGGCGGCGCGCGCCGGGCGGATCCGGGCGGCGCGCGCCGACCGCGTCCGGGCGGAGCGGGGTGGTCGGCTCGGGACGGCGCCGGTGGGCCGGAGCCGATGACCGGCGAGCGGGACGAGGAGACCCGGGCCGCCCCAGGTCGCGGCGGCTGTTGCTCATGAACCCAACTCCGAGACCTCCGCGGGTGCGAGGCGGGACCAACCTCGGAACTGGGCGGCCCGGCTGTCGCGCAGCGAGCAGCGGCGCGCTGCGCGCGATCGACGGTCCGAGTGTAGAGACCGCCGGGGTGGAGGGCGAGTCATCCGCTCGCTGGCTCGGTCCGAGTCACCTGCCCGCCACCCGCCACCCGCCACCCGCCGCCCGCCGCCGGCAGCCCGCCGCCCGCGGCTCAGAGCGGGAAGCCGCCGAGCGGCGCGCCGGCGAGCCCGGCGATCGTGAGCGCGACGACGGCCACGCTGAGCAGCATCGCCGCCAGGATGCCGAGGCGGCGGGCGAGGCGGTCCGCAGACCGGGCGTCCCGGGCGCCCTCGCGCCAGGCTCCGCCGGGCTGCAGCCGGGCGCCTGCCGGACCGCCGGCACGCAGGCGCCGCACGAGGGCAAGCGTGATCGGCAGCTGCACGGCGATGAGCGCCACCCTCGCCGGCCCCCGGACGACGAAATCGCTGCCGAGGAACAGCGCATGCAGCACCGCCAAGCCGTAGGCGCCGACGGTGAGGCTGTGGAAGACCGCCCAGACGGCGCGCCGGCGCCGCAGCAGCCAGTAGCTCGGTCCGAGGGCGAGCAGCAGGTAGAAGGCGAGGATCCCGAAGCTCTCGAAGATTTTGCCGCGAGAACCGAAGGAGTACGGCTGGTCGAACGGCACGAGCGCAGTCGGCCAGCCGCCGAACGGCGTCACGCTGCTCGTGTACGGCAGCACGACGTGGGCGACGACGAGAGCCAGCGCCAGGACGCTCAGCTGCTGGTGGAGGCGCCCGGCCGTTGCCGGCAGCCGCTGACCCTGCGCCAGCCTCGCCGCCCGCTCGAGCCCGATCGCCACGGCCGTCCCGGCGAGCACGAGGGCGGCCGTGCCTGCGGCGCGTGCGAGCACGTAGCGGCTGCCGACGCCGACGTAGGGCAGCAGCACCGACATCCGAAGGGCGTTGTCGCTGCCGGATCGCACCCGCGCCTCGAGGACGGCGTCGAAGAAGGCGACGAGACCCGCCGCCACGCCGACCGCGGCGAGGCCGCTCAGCATCCCGGCGCCGGGCGGCGCCAGACAGCTCCGGCCGGAGGGTCCGGAGGCGAGGGTCCTCCCCGAAGCCGGCGCCACCGCCCCAGCGTAGGAGCGCCGCGGCCCGCTATCGACGGCCGGGGTCGGCGGTGGGATGCTCGAAGCCGGACGTTCGCCGGATGGCGAGAAGCGCCACGTCGTCGGCGCGATCGGGGTCGAGCAGCTCGACGACCCGCTCGCAGACCGAGCGCGGGTCCGGCGTACCGCTGGCGACGGCTCGTGCCAGCTCGGCCATGCTGGCGTCCGGGCCGGCGCCGCGCTCGTCGATCGCTCCGTCGGTGTAGAAGAGCAGCAGATCACCTTCCCCGAGCGTCGTCGCCAGCTGCTCGGCGGGTCTGCTCGGGCGGTTCCCGACGGCGGCGCCGAGCGGTATCGACGGGCGCAAGGGAAGGAAGCGTGCCTCGCCCCGGCTCACCACCAGCGGTGGGTAATGGCCGGCCGAGGCGAGGAGGAGCTCGCCGTCGGCGGGGTCGAGCCAGCCGAACAGCGCCGTGGCGATGCGCTCGAAGCCGAGCAGCGGCCAGCTCCACTGCAGCCCGGCGACGAGCTCCGCGGGTCCGGCCACCTGACCGGCGAGCGCTCGGATCGCCGACCGCAGGTGGCCCATCATCGCCGCGGCGTCGCCGTCGTGCCCGGCGACGTCGCCGATCATCAGCCCGGCGTGACCGCTCGGCAGGCGGATGAGGTCGTAGAAGTCGCCGCCGACCTCGAGCCCGCGGCTCGCTGCCAGGTAACGGGTGTGCACCTCGAGGCCCGGAAGGTCCGGCAGCGAGCGCGGCAGGAGGCTCTCCTGCAGCAGGTGGGACGTGCGGAAGGTGGCGTCGTAGCGGCGGGCGTTGGCGACCACGGCGGCAACCTGCTGGGCGAGGCGCTCGGCGAGGTCGACGTCCTCGCCGTCGAACGGGCGTCCGGTCGAGACGAGCGTCACCGAGCCGAGCACCTCCGAGCCGGCGGCCAGCGGGACCGAGAGGTAGGAGCGGAAGCCGAGCTGCTTGACGAGGGCGAAGTGCGCTGTGCTCCGCGTCGTGGCGCGGAGGAAGTCGTCGCTCATCTCCCGGCTCCAGCGCGTCGTGCCGGTGCTGATCACCTCCGCCGCCGGATGCGGGCCGCCCGGGTCCGGCGGGAACTCGCTTCTCAGCCGCTGGACGAGGTGCTGACGAGCGGGGTCGCGGTGGCGGGCGACCATCCGGTTGAGTTTCCCGTCCTCGCCGGCGACGTCGATCAGGCAGAGATCGCCGAGCACGTAGAGAGCGATCGAGGCGAGCCGCTCGAGGGTCTCTGCCAGGCCGTCCGCCTCGGCGGTGACCCGAGCGGCATGAGCGAAGAACGAGCTCACGGCGCTCAGGCGGGCCTGCTCGGCAAAGAGCCGGGCCCGCTCGAGGGCGAGTGCCAGCTGCTCGGCGACGAGGCGCAGGAACGACAGCTCGTCGCCGTCGGGGTGCGAGCCGGCCGGGTCGTCGATCACCAGCACGCCGAGCGTCTCGCCCCGAAGCACGATCGGCACGGCGACGACCGAGCCTTTGTGGCTCGTGGCCTCACCGGCGGGGCACACCGGTTGCTGCGAGCGTGCCGCCTCGGCGCGCGGATCGTCCGCCGAGAGCAGCAGAGGCTCCGGATTGCCGCCGTCCCCCTCCGGCCCGCCGCCGGCCGCCGAGCCGGCGGCGCCTCGGGCCTGCCCGCCGTCCCCCTCCGGCCCGCCGCCGGCCGGCAGGACGGGCGAGAGGCGGTCGCCGTCGACGAGGAGCAGCGTCACCGTG